>JAYUGJ010000045.1:0-21577 GCA_043738425.1 Burkholderiales bacterium | reverse complement strand
TCGCGCCGGCGGCATAGGCGGCTTGCAATGCCGCAAGGGTCAGCACCGGCGGCAGGGTCAGATTGGGCATCAGTCAGTCTCCATCACGGCCAGAATTTCGCCCGCCCGGACAATGCGTCCGGGCGTCGCGCGGTGTTCGACAAGGCGGCCAGCCTGCACGGCCTGCACCACAATTTCCATCTTCATCGATTCAACAATCGCGATCTGATCACCGGCCGCAACCCGGCTGCCGGGACCGACGAGAAATTTCCACAGGGTGCCTGGAACCGGACTTTCCAGTGCCGTGCAGCCGTCAGGGAGGGCAGCAGCATCCTGCAGCGGCGGGTCAACCGCGACGAAGGTTTCCAGCCCAGCCGCCTGCCAGCGTGCCCTTTCCGCCTCGAAGGCGGTCTGCTGACAGGTCTTGAATGCGCCAATTTCACCCACAGCCGCCTGTTGCACCCGCTGTTCATCGGCCCAGCGAAATCGGGTTTCCTCGATCCGCAACGGATATTCCCCCTGCGGAAACGCCGCGCGTGCCTCGGTCAGTTCGGCATGGGACACCGGGTGGAACCTGATCTGGTCGAAGTAGTCCAGCAACCAGGGATTGCGCGGAAAAGCCGACGTCCGCCGCCAGGTGTTCCAGACCTGTAGCGTGCGGCCAAACAGCTGATAACCGCCCGGCCCCTCCATCCCGTAGATGCACATATAGGCGCCGCCGATGCCGACCGCATTCTCGGGCGTCCATGTGCGGGCGGGGTTGTATTTGGTGGTGACCAGCCGGTGGCGCGGGTCGAGCGGCGTGGCCACCGGCGCACCCAGATACACATCGCCCAAGCCCAGCACCAGGTAGCGGGCATCGAACACCGTGTCGTACACCGCTTGCATATCGGCCAGCCCGTTGATGCGGCGGATGAATTCGATGTTGCTCGGGCACCAGGGCGCGTCGGCGCGCACCGACTGCATGTACTTGTCGATCGCCAGCTGCGTGGCCGCGTCGTCCCACGACAGCGGCAGCCAGACGGTGCGGCTGGGCACCTCCATCGCAGCGGCCGACGTGACGCCGTCTTGCGCCTGCAGCAACAAGTCCAGCAACTGCGGCAACGCGAGGTGAGCCGGGTCGTAGTGCACCTGCAATGATCGGATACCGGGTGTCAGGTCTATAACGCCGGTGAGCCGGCCCTGCTCGCACCACTCTTGCAGCCGCAGCATCAGCGCATGCACATGGAAGCGCAGCGTCAGGTCGAGCTTGGGTTCGCCGAACTCGACCAGCACATAGGCGTCGCCGGCACGGCGGTAAACGATGTCGATGTCAGCGTTTCCATCGGGTTGGATCACGCCCGCGCGCCGGTACAGCACGGCGGCATCGGCCGGCGCAGTGCGCGCGGGTGCGGCGCGGTTCGGCGGCGCGGCGCTGGCTGCTGCCAACGGCGGCGACAGCACCGCGCTCTGTGCCTTTGCGTGCGCCGTCGCCTGGTCGATGCGCAGCGGCTGGAAGCGCACGGTGTTGCCCGGCGACAGCTGCCCCAGCTTCCACAGCTCGGCCTGCACCACCACCGCAGGGCATACGAAGCCGCCCAGGCTCGGCCCGTCGGGCCCCAGGATCACCGGCATGTCGCCGGTGAAATCAATCGCGCCGATGGCATACGCGTTGTCGTGAATGTTTGATGGGTGCAACCCGGCTTCACCGCCATCGCTGCGTGCCCATGCAGGCTTCGGGCCGATCAAACGCACGCCGGTGCGGCTCGAGTTGTAGTGCACCCGCCAGTCGGTAGCGAAGAAGGTGGTGATGTCGTCGGCGGTGAAAAAGTCGGGCGCGGCATGCGGGCCGATCAGCACGCCGATGTTCCAGTGCGTACCGTAGCTGGGGGTCAGCGCAGCGGCCTGCGCTGCGGAAATGGCGGGTGTGTGGCTGGCCGGTGGTGCGCGTGTTGCTGCAGTGGCTGCGGTGGCCGCAAGGTCTAAAGACCCGGCACCGCCTGATGCGCTGGCCAGCGGCCGCGCGATGTGCAGCACATCACCCGCGCGCAACACGCGGCCACCGTGACCGCCGAATTGACCCAGCGTGAAGGTCGATCGGCTGCCCAGGTAGTCGGGCACATCGATGCCGCCGTGCACTGCCAGGTAGCTGCGGCAGCCGCCCTGCGATGGGTCGACCCGACCGATGCGCAGCGTTTGGCCCGCGGCAACCGACAACGCCTCGCCCATCGCTACCGGCGCGCCGTCCAGGCTCACGCCCATCGGCGCGCCGCAGACCGCTACCACACCATCACAGCGGAACTTCAAGGTCGGCCCGGCAACCGTGATCTCGAGCGCGGCGGCACCTTCGGCGTTGCCGACCAGGCGGTTCGCCAGGCGCAATGCCAGCGGATCCATCGGCCCCGACGGCGGCACGCCGACTGCCCAGTAGCCCAGGCGGCCCGGCCAGTCTTGCACCGAGGTTTGCACCCCGGCGGCGAGCACATCGAACGCGCGGCTGGGCGCACTGAACGCGGCCAGGCTGCGGGTGGTGTGCTGCGCCTCGACGAACGGCGCAAACGCCATCACGCTGCGCAGGTAATCCAGGTTCGATTCGAGCCCATCGAGCCGGGTCGCATGCAGTGCATGCGTCAACTTGGCCAGCGCATCGGCGCGGTCGCTGCCGTGGGCGATCAGCTTGGCCAACATCGGGTCGTAGTGCGCGGTGACCTCGGTGCCGCGTTCGACCCAGGTGTCGACCCGCAAGTCGCTCGGAAACTGCACCTGCGTGAGCACACCGGTGGCTGGCTGAAAGTTTTTGTACGGGTCTTCGGCATACAGGCGGGCTTGCACCGCGTGGCCGGTTTGCTCGATGTGAAAACTCTCCAGCGCAGGCAACTCACCGGCACCCAGCCGCACCATCCACTCGACCAAATCGATGCCGGTCACCGCTTCGGTCACGCCGTGCTCGACCTGCAACCGCGCGTTGACTTCCAGAAAGTAAATGTCTTGCGTGCGCGCATCGACCACGAACTCGACCGTGCCCGCCGATCGGTAATGGGCGGCTTGCGCGAGTCGGCGGGCGGTGGTGTGCAGCGCGGCGCGCACCTCGGGCCGCAGATTCGGTGCGGGTGCTTCTTCCACCACTTTTTGGTTGCGCCGCTGCAGCGAACAATCGCGGTCGCCGAGTGCCAGCACCTGGCCGCAGCCGTCGCCGAACACCTGCACCTCGATGTGCCGCGCGTCGGTGATGTAGCGCTCGATGAATACACCGGCATCGGAAAAATTGCTTTGCGCCAGCCGCCGCACGGTGTCGAACGCGGCGCGCAATTCGGCCGCTGCGCCGCACATTTGCATGCCGATGCCGCCGCCACCGGCGCTGCTTTTCAGCATCACCGGGTAGCCGATGCGCGCGGCCTCGGTCAACGCGTCACGCACATCGTTCAACAAGCCGGTGCCCGGTAACAACGGCACGCCGCTGGCAGTGGCCAGCGCGCGCGCGGTGTGCTTCAAGCCGAACTGGCGCATCTGCTCTGGCGTGGGGCCGAGGAACACCACACCGGCTGCCTCACAGGCCTCGACGAACGCCGCGTTCTCCGACAAAAAGCCGTAGCCCGGATGAATGGCTTGCGCGCCGCTGGCCAATGCCGCCTCGATGAGGCGCGCCTGGTTCAGGTAGCTGGCGGCCACCGGCGCGGGCCCGATGCACACCGACTCGTCGGCCATCGACACATGCAGCGCATTGGCGTCGGCCTCGGAATACACCGCGACCGCGCCGACGTTCATGCGCCGCAAGGTGCGGATCACGCGACAAGCAATCGCGCCGCGGTTGGCGATCAGGACTTTGTTGAACATGACTTCATTCGGTTGGGTATTTACGCCCGCTCCCTTCGCAGAGAGGGCGGGTGGGGGCGGGATGTAGGCGCGGTGCGGGCAAAGAATCAGGCAATGGCGCAGGCTGCTGCCCTCACCCCAACCCTCTCCCGGAGGGAGAGGGGGTTGTCTGTGTAGCTCTCCCGGAGGGAGAGGGAGTGACCTGTGCCGCATCCCACACCAAGAACCGTACCGGCGTTGGGTTGTAGCCGTTGCAGGGGTTGTTGAGTTGTGGGCAGTTGGACACCAGCACCAGCACGTCCATTTCGGCGCGCAGCTCGACATATTTGCCGGGCGCGGAGACGCCGTCTTCGAAGCTCAGTTGCCCCGCTGCAGTCACCGGAACGTTCATGAAGAAGTTGATGTTCGAGACGATGTCGCGCTTGGTCAGTTGCGGCGTGCCACCGGTGCCAGGTGTGAAGTCCGGGTCGGCATGCATTCGTGAAATCGCCAGCATGAAGCTGTCGCGGCAGCTGTGCATCGCGCGCTTGTCGAGCGCATAGCGCACGCTGTTGCTTTCGCAGGCGCAGGCACCGCCCAGCGTGTCGTGGCGGCCGCAGGTGTCGGCGGTGATCGTCAACATCGGCCGCGCCTCGCTCGACATCAGCACGCTGCCGGTCGTCAAATACAAACCGCGTTGCGCTTGAATGGTGTGCGTGAGGCTGTAGCGCTCGCCGACATCGGCCGCGTTGTAGAAAATCGTGTCGACCGCCTGGTTGCCTTCCACATCGACGATGCGCAAGGTTTGACCGCGGCGGATTCGCTGCGCCCACGGATCACCGGCCAGGCACACCGCATCGATCACCGCATCGGCCGGGTTCAAATGGCTTTCCACTGCCGCGCGCATTACAAAAAGCCCCGCTCGGTGCGCATCACAAGAACCACCTCTCGGTGTTGATGAAACCACGGCCGTTTTCGGCGCAGTGCAGTCGGCACACATCGTCGGCACCGGCCGTGCCGGAGCGCCATGCGGTGAGCTGCACCGGCGACGGCGCGTAGCTGGTCGCCGGGTCGAGCGGATGCGGTGCGGCCGACAGCACCACCAGCACATGCATTTCGCAACGCACATCGACGTATTGCCCCGGCGCGCGGTGCGCCGCATCGAAGCGCAAGTGGCCGCTTTCAGAGGCTGCGCTGGTGGTGTCGGCGGCATCGCCGATGTCGGTTACCACCGCCTTGCTGAGGAAATTCACGTTAGCGACCATGTCGCGCCGGTCCATGCCCCATTTGCCCAGCTCGACCAACAAACCGTCGCGGCCGTTGCGGTGCATTGCGTTGCGCTGGCTTTGGTAGTTCGATTCGCCATAGCGCACGCGTGTCGCATCGGCGTCCATCACGCCGCACACCGTGTCGTGCCAGCCGCAGCTGTCGGCGGGTATCGAACACAGCACGCGGCCCATGTCGGAGTACAGCGCGTGGCCGCGGGTGAGGTGCGCGGTGTGCTGCGCTTTCAAGGTGTCGGGCATGTTGTAGCGCTCGGTTTTTTCGTCGTGGTTGAACAGCAGCGCCGCCACGTTGGCGCGGCCGTCCACATCGGTCAGCCGCAGCGTGGTGCCGCGCCGTAGCACGCCCGACCAGTGGCCACCGCCGGGCAGCGTTTCGTGCCACAGCACCAGCGCGTCGGCAAACGCAGTCGAGTGGTCGGGCACCGCTGCGCGCGCCAGTGGGGTCAGGTTTTTAAAGTCGGTCGTCATGGCGGCTGATTACTCCCTCGTCCCTTCGGGGAGAGGGCGGGGGTGAGGGGCCGCTGGCGGCACGGTGGTGGACGAAGATCCCTCACCCCAACCCTCTCCCGGAGGGAGAGGGAGTGAAGAGGTTGCCTCTCCCAGGAGGAGAGGGAGTGAAGAGGGTGACTCTCCCAAAGGGAGAGGGACCGAAGCGGTCGAACAAATCTGATCGAGCAAATCAAGGTCGGTCGCCACACCGGCGCTCTCGCGGATGCGTTGCAGGATCTCGGCTTTCAGCCCACGAAACGGTGCGCCGTGTTTCATTTCCTGCGCGCGCAATGCGTGCAGCGGCACCGGGTAGATGCTGTGGATGCGGCCCGGGCGAGGCTCCATCAGCACCACCCGCTGGCCAAGGTAGATGGCTTCGTCGACATCGTGGGTGACGAACACGACGGTGGTTTTCTCGACCCGGTGGATGTGCAAGATCAGGTCGTGCATCACCTCGCGGGTTTGCGCGTCGAGTGCGCCGAACGGCTCGTCCATCAGCAGCACCTGCGGCCGGCCCATCAGCGCGCGCGCAATCGCCACCCGCTGTTGCATGCCGCCCGACAACTGGCTGGGGTACGACTTCGCCACTTTGGCCAGGCCGATCAGGTTCAACAGCGCGTCGGCGCGGCCGCTGGCCGCTTCGACGTCGGACGAGGTCAGGTGCTCACGGTTGACTTTCAGCATGCGGCTGAACTTGATGTTGTCCATCACGCTGAGCCACGGGTACAGGCTGGTGTGCTGAAACACCATCGCGCGTTCGGCTGCAGGCCCTGCAATGGCGCGGTCGCTGCACCGTACCTCGCCCGCAGTGTGGTGTTCGAGCCCCGCCAAGATGCGCAGCAACGTCGATTTGCCGCAGCCCGAGGCACCGACCAGCGTAATGAATTCGTTGTCGTCGATCGACAGGCTGATGTCGTGCAGCGCTGCCGGCGTGCCCGCGGCAACGCCACTGAACACTTTGCTGACGTGCCGAATATCTACCTTCGGCGTTGGCGTTGGCGTCGGCAGGTCGGTGGCGGCAGAGCGCGCAGGAAACGTGGACATGGTGCGTGCCGCTCAGCGCTTGAAGTGCATATAGGGAAAGGCGCGCCGGTGCAGCCAGCGAAACGCCTGGTCCATCAGCAGCCCGATCACGCCGATCAAGATGATGCCGGCGAAGATGGTGTCGGTTTTCAGGAACCGCTGGGCTTTCAAAATCGCGTAGCCGAGGCCCGAATTGCTGGCCACCAATTCGGCTACCACCAGGTATGTCCAGGCCCAACCCATGGTGATGCGCAATGTGTCCAGCATCGCGGGTTTGGCCGATTGCAGCAGCACCAGGCGGATGATTTCTTCGCGGGTCGCGCCCATGGTTTGCGCGGCTTCGATTTGCGCGGTGGGCACCAGCCGCACGTTCTCGGCCACCATCAGCACCATCTGGAAAAACGTGCCGATGAAGATGATCGCGATCTTGGCGCTTTCCTCGATGCCGAACCACAGCATGACCAGCGGAATGAACGCCACCGCGGGCATGTAGCGGATGAAATCGGTCAGCGGCTCCAGCAGTGCTTCGATCGGCCGAAACGCACCGATCAACAAGCCCAACGGCAACGCCAGCGCGGCCGACAACGCAAAGCCCGCCAGTACCCGATAAACGCTGATGCCGGTGTCGGCCACCAAGTCGTCATCGACCAGCCAGCTGTAGAACCGCGCGAGTACCTCGCCCGGGCTCGGCATGAACACCGGGTCGACCCAGCCGAGTGCCGACACCGCGGCCCAGCCGACAAACGGCAGCACCAAGCCGAGCGCAGCGTAGCCCCAATATTGGGCGCGCGACAAGCGGCCGGCGATGGCCCAGATGCTCGGCGTGCGAGGTGCCGCTGGCGGCTGCGCCTGTGGGTCGGGCAAGGGCAAAGGCAAGTCCAACGGCTCGGCAGACGACGAATTCGTGCGGGATGCAGTGGCAGGCAACGCAGGCTCCAGCAGTGGCGGGACGTATGTGCAAAGCGCGAGAGGCGGCGGCGCAGCGAACGCGGCAACCAACGCCACGCACCCTGCTGCTGTCACGTCCTCCCGGGCTTTTGTCCCTCCGTGGAGCCGCGATCCATTGCGGCCGACTGCTCTCGGACCAGACCACCCGGTGCATCAACCACTGCCACCGGCAATGAATGCACACCGGGCGCGGAACCCTAGCGGTCTTGATTCAGCGGCTGCAGCAGCGCACCCGCCTCTCGGAGCAGAGCTGAGCAAACCCCATGCCAGTGCGCCACCGGCTTTCAAGCACGGCGCGCACCAAGTTGGGTCTTTGCTGTTGCGCTAGATGGGGCAACCAAGAAGCCGGGCATGGCGATGTTTGCGCTGATGCGGCGGTCGACGCGTGCCAACGCAGTGAAAGACGCTGTCGGGTGTGCCGATATCGCTGTGGGCCGCGCGCTGGACCGCTGATCACCCATGCAGTCCGGTTGCGCCTTCAAAAATTCACCACCAGCGTGACGCGAAACGAGCGTGATTCGAGCGGGTGGAAGTGGAAGTCGTCGGTGGCCGCGCCAGCGGCTTCGCCTGGCAAGCGTGAGCCGTAGTAGTAGTCGATGGCCGAGTCGCGGCGGTCGGTCAGGTTGTAGCCCTCTAACTCGACCTTCACGGTCGGCGTGATCTTGTAGCCGATGCGACCGTTCAGGCTGCTGGTGCTTTTCGAGCGCACGCTGTTGTCCTCGAGCAGCGGGCGCGGCCCGAAGTGGCGCAGCTGCAGCGCGCCGAACCACGGCCCCAGGTTGTCGACGGCCAGCGCGACCGATGCGACGCCTTCGACGGAACCCGGAATGCGGCGACCCTCGGGCGCGCTGTCGCGGTATCGGGCACGCGCATAGGCGACGTCCGCATCGAGCGTCAGCCAGTCCGACAGCCGGAAGTAGTTGGCCAGCTCGAAGCCGATGCGCCGACTCGGCCGGCCGGTCTCGGTGGTGCCGGCGTCGCCGACGAACAGCAGCTCGGAGTTGAAGTCGAGTTGGTACAGCGACAGCGCGGTTTGCAGCCCCGGCAACGGTTCGGTGCGCAGGCCGAGTTCGTAGCCCTTCGAGCGCACCAGCGGTGTCACGCGCTCGGCCGCCGCGCCGGTTCTCGGGTCGACGGTGGTGTTGGCACCGCGTGCGTCGTTGCTGTGAAAACCGCCGCCCGCGTTGACGTAGAACTCGGTGCGGCGCCACGGCCCGGAACGCCACGGACTGAATATCAGCGCCAGTTTCGGGCTCACGATGCCGGCGGTGGTGCGGTCGGTGTTGGCGGCCAGATCGCTTTTCACATCGAAGCGGTAGGTGTCGCCGCGCAGGCCGACGACGCTGCGAAACCACGGCAACCAGCGGGTCGCGTTTTCGGCGTAAATGCCCAGGCTGGTCTCGACGATGTGGTCGCGCCGGGTCACCGACACCGTGCGCCGTGCCTGGGTCGACAGCAAGCCGTTAAAAATGTTGTCGTTCTGGAACTGCGCGCCGACGGTGTTCTGGCTGTCGATGCCGAGACCCGGTTGAAACCAGCTGTGGCTGGCGTTGAGCCCCACCGTGCGGCGCTGGTCGGGCTGCGCGAACTGGTCGCCGCGCACCGGGTCGTCGAGGAAGTAGGTGAAGTTGGAAAAAAGCGCCAGTTGCCAGTCGATCAGATAGGCGTTGACCTGCGTGGCCGAGCTGTCGTCGCTGCGGTGCCATTCGCCCGACAGGCTGTAGCGGTGCGACGCGCCGCCGTCGCTGCGGTCGATGGCACCAAAGCGGCCCAGCGCACCCGCATCGGCCGCGCGCTTCGGTATCTGGTCGGTCGCGTTCCAGTGCGCTTTGTAGGCCATGCCGGTCAGGTTGAAGCCGTGCGTGGCATCGCCTTCGCTGTAGCGCAGCACGCCGTTGGCCTTGTGGTACTTGTCGGGGTTGTCGAACGGGCCGTCGTTGCCCAGGCCCTCGATCGCGTACAGCAGATGGCCGTTGCCGAACGCGGGTGAGGCGGCCAGCAAGACGCGCTTGAAGCCGTTCTCGCCGAAGCCCACCGATGCGATGCCTTGCTCGAGCAGGTCGACATATCGAATGCTTACCGCACCAGCCGATGAAAAGTCGCCTTCGCTCGCGAAGTACGGGCCTTTTTTGTATTCGAGGCCGGTGGCCAGCTCGGGAATCAGGAAGTTCAGATCGGTCCAGCCCTGGCCGTGTGCATGCGAACGCTGGTTGACCAGCATGCCGTCGACGGTGGTGCGCAAGTCGGTGCCGTGGTCGAGGTTGAAGCCGCGCAGATAAAACTGGTTGGCCTTGCCCTCACCGCTGTGCTGGCTGACGACCAGGCCCGGCGCGGCTTCCAGTAGTTCGCCCGGCCGGTAGACGGTGCGCGCATTGAGCTGTTTTTTGGTCACGGTGCCGGCGTGGCCGAATCGGCCACGCCGACCGGGCTGCTGGTTCCACCGGTGATGACAACGGTCTCCAGGCTTTGTTCACCGCCCGCATAGGCGTGTGGCGACATGCCTGCGCAGGCCAACGCCAACGTGTGGATCGCGGTCGGCGCGAGTAGTTTTTTGTTCATGCGAATCTCCGGGCACGACAGCGTGGCGTGTCGGCCAAATGAATGGGGTGGGGCGTTGCGCGGTGGCAGCCGTGCGCGATGCAGCGCGCACGCCAACGCGTCATCGGTTGCCAAAACAGGCGACAGGTGTCGGCCGCGGCACGCCGGTGGAACACCGGTGCCGCGGTCATTCACGCCCTGGGCGGGCGTTCGGGCGGGCTGCTGATTTGCGAGCGATAACGCCGCGTGTGCGTGTCGGGCCAACGGGCGCGGCCGGCCTCGGCTGCAACCGCGGCGACGCGCAGCACGCCGTCGGCGTCGAGCGCGCTGTGCGGCAGTTGCGCTGGCGGGTTGAGTGCCGATGCAGCGTCGTCCTCAGCTACCGCCACCACCACCGCCACCACGCCGCCAGTGCCGTACTGCCCCGCGGCGTGGTCGTGGTGCGCGATCTGGCGGTGGTCCGCGTCGGCCTGGTGGCCGCGGCTTGGGTCACCGGAGTTTTCGTACGCCAGTTCGGGCAGGTAGCGATGGCCGTCGAGTGGGTTGGCGTGCGCCGCAATCGGCGGGTCGAGGTGAAAGTGCGCCGGGCCGTGGGCGCGATCAACCGCCAGCGCCAGGCCTTGCAAAGCGAGGCCGAGCGCCAACAGCGCCAGCACGCACCGTTGCCACCGCGCAGCGGCTGTGGCTGTGGCTGTGGCTGTTGCGGCGGGTGCGGTGCGGCGAATGGACCGCTTGGGTGTCAATTGCATGGCAACAAAAAGTCAACGGGTCGGCGAAGAATATCGAATTTTCGTTACGCGCAAATGTCCGCGTTGGATGCAGCAGTGCGGCTTGCCTCGAGCTGCGCATCGATCTGCCTACACTGCGCGCAGCGTCGTCGGTACCGCAGGCGCACCCACCTGCCCACTGCGGCAGAGCACTTCGAGGTGCCCGTCACCGTGTTGACTTGCAATTGGAAAAACCTGCCGTCGCGCGTTGCGGCCATGGGGTTGGCGGCAGTCGCATTGAATGCAGTTGCCGCGGCGTCGGCAAGCGCGCAAACCACCACCACGCTGACCACGCTCACCGTCTCGGTCGCTGCCAGTTTGCAAAACGCGATGCGTGATATCGGTCGGGCGTATGAGGCGCGGCATGCGGGTACGCGGGTGCATTTCAATGCGGCGGCCTCGGGTGCGTTGCTGGCGCAGATTGCGCAAGGCGCGCCGGTCGATGTGCTGGCCGCGGCCGACAGCGACACGATGGACCGTGCGCAGGCGCAGGGACTGATCGCGGCGGCGACGCGGGTCGATATTGCCGCGAATACCTTGGTGCTGGTGTCGCCGCGCGTTGCGCTGCGGGCGTCGACCGGCACGGCGCACGCAGACCAATCGCCAGCACCACCCATCGAATCGCTGGCCGATTTGGCGGCCCCGGCAGTGCAGCGCATCGCGATCGGCTCGCCCAGCAGCGTGCCTGCCGGTCGCTATGCGCAGGCTGCGTTCGAAGCGCAGGGCGTGTGGCCCGCGCTGCGGGGGAAGCTGGTGTTTGCCGACAGCGTGCGCCAGGTGTTGAACTACGTCGCGCGCGGCGAGGTGGATGCCGGTGTGGTCTACCGCACCGATGCGCTGATCGCACCAGACGCGGTGCGTATAGACCTGACACTGCCAACCGCCGCGCCGGTGGTTTATCCCATCGCGGTGGTGGCGGCAAGCCGGCACGCGGCGGCTGCGGCCGACTTCGTGCGCTTTGCTGCCGCACCGTCTGCGCAGGCGGTGTTGGCGCGCTACGGCTTTGCGCCTGCCCGCCCGCTGCAGCGCGCGCCGTGACGATGTCCAGCTGGAGCGCGATCGATTTCACCGCGTTGTGGCTGACGCTCAAAGTCGCCGGTTGGGCCACCGCCTTGGCGTTGGCGTTCGGCGTGGCGGCCGGCTACGCGATGGCGCGCTGGCGGCTGCCGGGCCGGCGGCTGATCGAAGCGATGCTGCTGTTGCCGATGGTGTTGCCGCCCACCGTGCTGGGCTATTACCTGATCGTGCTGCTGGGCCGCCGCTCGGCCATCGGCCAGTGGCTGGGCGAGAGTTTCGGCTTGCATTTGCTGTTCACCTGGCAGGGCGCGGTGGTGGCTGCGGCGGTGGTCGCGTTCCCGTTTGTATTTGCGACGGCGCGTGCCGCATTCGATGGCGTCGATCGCCAACTCGAAGGTGCCGCGCGGGTGCTGGGTGCCAATGAATGGAAGGTGTTTGTGCGCGTGACCTTGCCGTTGGCGGCGCGCGGCATTGCAGCCGGCGCGATGTTGGCGTTTGCCCGTGCGATGGGCGAATTCGGTGCCACCTTGATCATCGCCGGCAACATTCCTGGGGAAACCCAAACCTTGTCGCTGGCGGTGTACGACGCGGTGCAATCGGGCAACGATGCGCTGGCCAACGCCCTGGTGGCGGTGATCTCGGTCGTCTGCGTGGTGGTGCTGGTGGTGTCGGGCAGCTTGCTGCGATCGGGTGCGGCGCGCAGCTGGTATCCGCGGTAAGCAGATCAGGCGATGAATGACCGTGTGTTGAACATCGATGCGATGAAGTTTCAAGTCGACATCAGCGTTGCCGTCGGGCCGATGCATGACCGCTTTTCGCTGCACGCGAAGTTCGCGTCCGCGCGCGATTGCACGGTGTTGTTCGGCCCGTCGGGCGTCGGTAAAAGCCTGACCCTGCACAGCCTGGCCGGCTTGCTGCGGCCCGACCGCGGCCGCATCGTGATCGGCGAGCAGGTGGTGTTCGACGCGGCCGCGGGCATCGACGTGCCGGCGCGCAATCGGCGCATCGGCTACGTGGCGCAAGACGGCGCACTGTTCCCGCACCTGAACGTGGCGGGCAATGTGGCGTTCGGCGTGACGGCTGTTTTCGGCCGGCGCATCAGCGCCAGCGCGCGCACAGCCGTCGACGAGCTGCTGGAGCAGCTCGACATCAGCGCGCTGCGCACGCGCTTCCCGCACCAGTTGTCGGGCGGCCAGCGCCAACGCGTGGCGATTGCGCGGGCCCTCGTTCGCCAGCCCGCGCTGCTGCTGCTCGATGAGCCGTTTGCCGCGCTCGATGCACCGCTGCGCAGCCAAGTGCGCGCCGAACTGGCAGTGATTCGCAGCCGCTTCGACGTGCCGATGCTGCTGGTGTCGCACGACCTCGACGATGTGCGTCAGTTCGCCGACACGCTGGTGCAATACGAATCGGGCCGGATCGCGCAGGTCATCGAGCGGGCCGCGCCGATCGGCACCGCCGCTGCGGCAGACGAGGTCGAGCGCATGGTCGCGCTGGCCGCTGCACCGTATGCGGCCGGGCCTGCTTTGCGCTGAGCTGCGTTGGGCTGGGCTGGGCCGGCCGGTCATTGTTCCAACCGCAACGCACCGGCGTGCTTGCATCGAGGACAGCGTCCCGCGTTGGCGCCGTCTGCACCGAGCTGCCACAGCCGACCGGTCGGCGTCCCGCCTCCCTCTTGCGCGGGGAAGACATGGCCACCCGTTGCACAGACAATCAACCGCCCGCAGGCGCGTCGACAGCCGACCCTGCGCCGCTTTCGTCCACTCCATCTTGCACGCCATGGTCACACGCACCGGTAAGCCCCATCCATTGCCTGAAGGCGCGCTCAAGCTGCGGCAATCGCAGGCCGAGTACTCCGCAGCGCGGCCAGCCGCCGAGCAAGGCGCCCGCACCATGATGTCGAGCGCAAAGATGTATGTGTGCCGCCGCTGTCAGGCGAACTTCAAAACCGGTGACGGCAAACCGGATGTGCGGATGTCCGGTCTGGGCAAATGCAATGCGTGTGTGGCAGCTGCCGAGGCCGCCGCTGCTGCTGCCGCGGCAGCCAACCCGGTGGAACCCGGGTCGCTGTGAGCGGGCTTGCCGTGCCGCGCGGCGCGGCGGTGGTGATCGGCGCACACGGCGGGTTGGGCCGCGCGCTCGGCGAATTGCTACGCGCCGATGCGCGCTACCCGCAGGTGCTCGGCTTCAGTCGGCACGGCGAACCCGGCCACGCTGCAAGCGCGGTTGGCCCCACCAACCCGCTGGACATCACCAGCGAGGCCAGCGTCGCATCCGCTGCCGCGCAGGTGGCGGGCTGGCTGCAGACCGACGCGCCGCTGCGGTTGGTGATCGATGCCACCGGTTTTCTGCATGGCCACGGTTTCGAGCCGGAAAAAACCTGGCGTCAGCTCGATGCAGCGCACATGGCGCATTCGTTCGCGGTCAACGCGATCGGGCCGGCGTTGCTGATGAAACATTTTTTGCCGCTGGTGCCACGCCACGGCAAGGCGGTGTTTGCGACGTTGTCGGCCAAGGTCGGCAGCATCGGTGACAACCGGCTCGGCGGTTGGTACAGCTACCGCGCGGCCAAGGCCGCACTCAACCAGCTGGTGCGCACCGCGGCCATCGAGTTGGCCCGTGCGAAACCCGAAGCCATTTGCGTGGCGCTGCACCCGGGCACGGTCAACACCGGCCTGTCGTCACCGTTCGCCAAAACCGGCCTCGAGGTGCAAACGCCGGCGGAGTCGGCCGCGCGTTTGTTGGCAGTCATCGATGCGCTGGAGGCACCAGCCAGCGGCGGATTTTTCAACCACCACGGTGAAACGTTGCCGTGGTGAGGGACGGTGGTAAGCGACGTTGGTTTGGCCGCCGCGCCGCCGCGCAGGTCAGCCGAACGACGCGGTGCACATGCGTACCCCTTCGTCGGTCCAGCCGCGCGCAGTAAAAAACGTACGGTAGTACTCGCCGTACTGCGTGAAGCTGTGGTTGCCGTCGTTGGCGTTTTGCCGGTTGTTATAAAAACGAGTGACCGGCGTGGAGTTGGCGGGGCACACGCCGTTGACCGGAAGCTTGGCGTAGAACGCGATGTTTTCGTAGGTCCAGTCCGCATTGCGTTTCACTGCGGCGCACTCGTCGGCACTGGCCGTATAAAAGTGTGAATTGAATTTGTAGCTGTAGAACCGACACACCGGAACCGCGCCTTGCGAGGCGTCGCGCCAGCCGATGAAATAGTCCTCGGTGTTGACCCAGTTGCCCAGTCGGCCACTTTCCACGATGGCCGGCTCGTCGCGGTCGCCGGTGCGGAAATAGTGGCCGGTGTCTTTGTTGACGAACTCGGTGACGATGGTGTACGGCACCAACGCGGTGGCCCCCCGCACCATTGCCTTCGCGTTGGCAATGCCCTCGCCGCAAAGCGGGTAGTAGGTCTCACACTGCGAGCCGGCCTCGAACGCGGTGGCAGTCAGTTGCAACAGCGCGGCGATTTCGGTACCGCTCAGGTTGGGGTTGGCCGCCAGCGCCAGCGAGGCAATGCCCGCCACATGCGGTGCGGCCATGCTGGTGCCTTGGTAAAACTGGTATCCGGGCGTGGTGGGTGTGGTCGTACCGATATTCACGGTGGATAAAACGCCGCCGGTCTGGCCGTAGCGGTTCTGGTCGCCGCCGGGGGCCGACAGCTGCACTTTGTAATCAAAGCTGTAGTTGCTGTAGGTGGCCCGCTTGCCGTACGGATCGACCGCTCCGACGGAAATGACACCCTGGCACGAGGCGGGCACTTCGGTGGTTATTTCTTCGTTGCTGTTGCCGGCGGCGACCACCACGACCACGCCGCGGCTTTTGGCTTCTTGAATCGCCAGCTGCGCCACCCGCGAACAGCCGCTGGGCGACTTGCCGCCCAAGCTCATGTTGACGACCCGCGCCGGGTTCGCGTTGACTGCCGATAGACCTGGCACCGGCAATCCAATTGCCCACAAAAAGCCGTCGAAGATGTCGGATATCGCGCCACCACAGCGGCCCAACGCGCGGATCGGCAAGATGCGTGCGTTCCAGTTGACTCCCGCAATGCCGATGCCGTTGTTGCCCTTGGCCGCGATGATTCCTGCGACGTGGGTGCCGTGCCAGCTCGAGTTGCTGGCAGGGCAGCCGGCGGTGGCCGATGCGGCCGGTTGAAAGTCGCCCGGATCCGACGCGTCCAGGTCGCGCCCGTCGCCATCGTTGGCTACCGCGGGGTCGCTGATCAGGTCGGCACCCGGCAGCAACCGGCCTTCGAACTCAGGATGCGCGGTGATGCCGGTGTCTATGACGGCCACCACCGTGCTGGCCGAGCCTTGTGTCAATTCCCACGCGTCGACCGCATCGATGCCGCCGCCATAGGAGGTGGTCGGTGCCAGCGAATACTGGTACGTGGCGCTGTATTCGTCATTCGGTATCAGCGACGTTTTCGCCTTGAGGTCGAGGTCGACGATGTCGACCGTGCCCAGCTGCTCAATGCGGCGCTTGACTGCCTCGGCATCCGCAAGCGACAACGACGCCGGAAACCGGAACACGAAAAACCCCAGCGACATAGGTCGTGCATACGCCATCGGCACGCCAGCGGCTACCTGCACCGCCGACACCAGCGCCTGCGGTGGTGCCTCATTGCGCGCGGCCGCTGCACGCACCTCGGATGATTTGAAGCGCACCAACAAACCGATCACCTCGGCCGCGACGGCGTCGGCCGGCTTTGCCGCCAGCGGCTTCTTGCGCGCTTCGTCGGCTTTGAAGCGCGCCCGCGTGTCGCCCGATCGCAGCGCCTGTTGCCGGTGGTTGGCGGCCCGTTGCGCACGTGTCGCCGAGTCGACGCCTTGTTGCTTCAACAGGCCGTCCATGGCGCTGGCCAGCGGCATGTGTGGGCTCGCGCTGGCTGCCGGCATGCCCGTACTCGCACTGGTCGGTGGCACGGGTGCGCTGGCCGCAGCTGCCATCGATTTGACCGACTCAGCAGGCGCCGCACTTTGCGCAAACGCCTGCTGGCTGGCGGCTGAAAGCAGCAACGCAGTGGTCGCCGCCACAGCGAGTGCGGCGCGGTGGTGGTGGTAAAAAAACAAGGCAGATGGGGCAGTACGGCGTGTGTTCATGCAAACAAATTTACCGGACACGCGGCACTGAAAACCACCTCCAAACGGGGGCAGGGTTTGCACGGAATGCGGTGCTTGCGGTGGCGGCTTTTGCGGCCCGTGCGGCTTCGCGCCCGTACTCACCACGCGTTTGCCCGGCCGTTGCGCCTCACCCGCAAATCACTGCTCTGCAAACGCCCGTTCGATCACGTAGTCACCCGGCTTCGAGGTGTTGCCTTCTTTGAAATGGCGCGCCTCCATCATGGCTTTCAGGTCGCGCAGCATTTCGGGGCTGCCACAAATCATCACCCGGTCGTGTTCGCGGTCGAAGTCGGGCAGGCCGAGGTCGGCGGTCAGCTTGCCGCTGTCGAGCAGCGTGGTGATGCGGCCCTGGTTGACGAACGGCTCGCGTGTCACCGTGGGGTAATACAGCAGCTGGTCGGAGACCATTTCGCCGAGGAATTCATGCACCGGCAGTTCGTCGGTCAGGTAGCGGTGGTAGGCCAGCTCTTTGACCTCGCGCACGCCGTGCACCAGGATGACTTTTTCGAACCGCTCGTAGGTGTCGGGGTCGCGGATGATGCTGAGAAACGGTGCCACGCCGGTGCCGGTGCCGATCAAGTACAAGCGCTTGCCGGGCAGCAGGTAGTCGATCAGCAAGGTGCCTGTGGGCTTCTTGCCGACGATCACCAGGTCGCCGACCTGGATGTGTTGCAGCCGCGAGGTCAGCGGGCCGTCGGGCACTTTGATGCTCAAAAATTCGAGCGTGTCGTCGTGGTTCGGGCTGACGATGCTGTAGGCCCGCAGCAGCGGTTTGCCGTCGACCCGCAGGCCGATCATCGTGAAGTGGCCGTTGCTGAAACGCAGGCTCGCGTCGCGCGTGGTGGTGAAGCTGAACAGGCGATCGGTCCAGTGGTGGACGCTGAGCACGCGCTCTTCGTTGAATGCACTCATGGGATGGAATGTCGGTCTGGATGGGTCGGGTGGATCGTGGCGGTGGCTGGGCCAGAGGCCTGCCGCGCGCTGCGCTGAGGCGCGTATTTTCCATGCTCGGTGCCGCCACTGAGGCCGCGGGTGTTTGCCCCTGCAATGCACGCGCGGCGTTCTTCAGCACGGCGTCAGGTTGCGCCGCCGATACTGCGTGCTTCGGCCTGGGCCAGCGCCGCCACTCACCTGCTTGTCCATGGCATCCACACCGCAACCACCTTTGTCGCCACCGACTGCATCAATTCAGTCGGCCCGCGGCTGGTCGACCGAATCGCTGGCGCTGTTGGCCAGCCTGTTTTTCGTGCTGGTCAGCAACCGCGCGTTTTGGTCCAGTGCGTTGGCGGGTCGCAGCGCCACCGACCCCGCCACCTGGTTGTTTTGCGCGTGCGTGTTCACGCTGCTGGTGGCGTTGCACTTCGTCGCGCTGTTGTTGATTTCACTGCGCCGCACGGTCAAACCGCTGCTGATGGTTTTGCTGGTTGCGACCGCAGTGGCGACCTATTTCATGCACAAGTATTCGGTGTTCCTCGACCCGACGATGCTGCGCAATCTGCTGCACACCGACCCGGGCGAAGCGCGCGATTTGTTGGCTTGGGACATGCTACCGCACCTGGCGCTGCAAGCGGCGTTACCGGCCTGGCTGGTGTGGCGCTGCGTGGTGCTGCCGCGCCGCTTTGCTGCCGCCGTGGCCTGGCGAGTCGGCGCAATCGTGGCGGCGTTGTTGGTGGGTGCGGCGGCGTTCCTCGCGGTCTCGCAAGACCTGTCGTCGCTGATGCGCAGCCAAAAAGCAATGCGCTATCTGGTCACGCCGGCCAACTACGTGTATTCGCTGGCCCGGGTTGCCACGGCCGATGCGGTCACTGCTGCCAAGCCGTTGGTGCCGATCGGCGTCGATGCGGTGACAGCGCCCGCGGCCGTGTTGCGCAGCAAGCCCACCTTATTGGTGTTGATGGTCGGTGAAACCGCACGCGCGGCGAATTGGGGCCTCAATGGCTATGCCCGCCAAACCACGCCTGCGTTGGCCGCGCTCCACGTGATCAATTTCAGCGACGTGACTTCGTGCGGCACCAACACCGAAACCTCGGTGCCGTGCCTGTTTGCACGCATCGGCCGGCGGCATTACGACGAAGACCGCATCCGCAGCGAAGAGTCGCTGCTGCAGGTGCTCAACCGCGCTGGTGTGGGCGTGCAGTGGCGCGACAACCAGTCGGGCTGCAAAGGCGTGTGCGCCGGTTTGCCGACGCAAAAAATGGGCGCGGCAGACGACCCGGCATGGTGTCAAGACGGCGAGTGCATGGACGAGATTTTGTTGACCGGCCTGGCCACGCAACTGGCCACCAACGCCGGTGCAAACCCAGGCCACCACGCACCGCGCAGCCAAGCCGTTGTGCTGCACCTGATGGGCAGCCACGGCCCGGCCTACTACCGCCGCGCGCCGGCCGCATTTCAACGGTTCAAACCGACCTGCGAAACCAGCGAGCTGCGCAAGTGCAGCCTGCCGGAAGTCGTCAACAGTTACGACAACTCGATTGCGTACACCGACCATGTGGTGGCGCAGACGATTGCATTTTTAAAGTCGCAAAGCGCGCAGTTCGACACCGCGCTGCTTTACGTGTCCGATCACGGCGAATCGCTCGGCGAAAACAACTTGTTCCTGCACGGCATGCCGTACGCCATCGCGCCGAAAGAACAGACCCATGTGCCGATGGTCATGTGGCTGTCGGACGGCTACGCGGCAAGCCAGCGAATCGATGTCGGTTGCCTGCGCGCGCGTGCGGCCCAACCCGCCGCGCACGACCATGTGTTTTCCACCGTGCTGGCGATGCTCGATGTGCAAACCAGCGTCTACGACCCAGCGCTGGACTTGCTGCGTGGCTGCCGCGCCGCCGCACCCTGACGGGCTGCCGCGCGCGCTGCACTCGAACCTGCGTTGGCCGCGCATGCACCCAGTTGTTGCTTGATTTGTGCCTGCCCGTGGTCGCGTAAAAAGTCTTTGAACGCGAGTGCAACCTGCGGCAATTGCTGCGCACTCAGGTGCAGCACGCACCAGTCACGGTGAATCGGGTTGCCCGCCATCGGCAGCAAACGCAGCAGGCCGGCTTGCTGCTCCAGCACGCAGCTGTGCAGCGATAAAAACGCGACGCCGAAACCGGCCGCGCACATTTGCTTGATCGCTTCGTTGCTCGACATTTCGGAGCCGATGCGCAGCCGCAACCCGGCGTCTTTGAAGACGCGTTCGACCGTGGTGCGGGTGCCGGAGCCGCGCTCGCGCACCAAGATGCGTTCTTCGGCCAGCGCCGCGATCGCCAGCTTGCGGGGTGCCATCAGCGGGTGGTTCGGCGCGGCATAAAAACCCATCGGGTGCCGGGCGAACACGATCGAGCTGGTTTTCAACTCGGTCGGCGGGCGGCCCATGATCGCGAGGTCGATTTCGTGGCTGGCCAGCATGCGCACGATCTCGTCGCGGTTGCCCACCTGCAGTTTGAATTTGATCTTCGGGTTGTCTTTGGCAAACGCCACCAGCAGCGGCGGCAGCAGGTACTCGGCGGTGGTCACCGCGCCGACCCGCAAGGTGCCGGAAAACACGCCTTGCAAGGTGGCCATTTCTTCGCCCGCTTCACGCCACAGCTCCAGCACGCGGCCGGCGTATTGCGCCAGCAACTCGCCGGCGGCGGTCGGCCGAATGCCACGCCCGTTGCGGCTGAGCAGCGGCGTGCCGGCCGATTCTTCCAAGATGCCGATCTGTATCGACACCGCAGGCTGCGTGAGGTGCAGCTCATCGGCCGCCAACGACACGCTGCTCAAACGCACCACCGTGTGAAAAGTCGCAAGCTGGCGGAAGGTGGCGTTCTTCGACAGAGGCATGGCGTGGGTGCGGGCCGTAATTGATTAGTCAAACGCAATGTATCAGCGAAAAACTTTCACTTTTGTAAATTCCATTGGTGCGTCATCCTTCAGTTCAGTAGGTTCCATCCAGTTCATTCATCGAGGAGATTCCTGTGGGCAACATGAACGACGACGCGAAGCAGATCACCGATGCCAAAAAGCGCTACAGCGCGGGCGTGTTGAAGTACAAGCAAATGGGCTACTGGCAGCCCGATTACGTGCCCAAGGAAACCGACCTGATTGCGATGTTCCGCATCACGCCGCAAGAAGGCGTCGACCATGAGGAAGCCGCAGCCGCAGTGGCCGGTGAGTCGTCGACCGCGACCTGGACGGTGGTGTGGACCGACCGCCTGACCGCCTGCGAGATGTACCGCGCGAAGGCCTACCGCGTCGATGCGGTGCCCAACACCGGCCCTGGCACCAAAACCGACGCGCAGTTTTTCGCCTACATCGCCTATGACATCGATCTGTTCGAAGGCGGCTCGATCGCCAACCTGACGGCCTCGATCATCGGCAACGTGTTCGGCTTCAAAGCCGTCAAGGCGCTGCGCCTGGAAGACATGCGCATCCCGGTGGCGTACCTGAAAACCTTTCAGGGCCCGGCCACCGGCGTGGTGGTCGAACGCGAGCGGCTCGACAAATTCGGCCGCCCGCTGCTGGGGGCCACCACCAAGCCGAAGCTGGGGCTGTCGGGCCGCAACTACGGCCGTGTCGTGTACGAAGGCCTGAAGGGCGGCCTCGACTTCATGAAGGACGACGAGAACATCAACTCGCAGCCCTTCATGCACTGGCGCGACCGCTTCCTGTATTGCAT
>JAYUGJ010000044.1:0-20438 GCA_043738425.1 Burkholderiales bacterium | reverse complement strand
CGCGCATCGGCTTGCAAGCCGATGCCGTTCGACGGGCTCGGCGCATGCGCCTCGAAAGCCCCGTCTCACCCCCAACCCTCTCCCGCAAGCGGGAGAGGGGGCCGGACATCGCTCCCTCTCCCGCTCGCCGCAGAGCCGGCCGGGCATTGCTCCCTCTCCCGCTTGCGGGAGAGGGCTGGGGTGAGGGCCTTCATCCGCCGCATGAATCTTGTTGTGCGCCTCGCCTATCTCAAGCCTTCAGCAACGGTTTCAGGTAGCGCCCGGTGAAGCTCGCAGCATTCAGCGCCACGTCCTCCGGCGTGCCGCTGGCCAGCACCGTGCCACCACCCGCGCCGCCTTCCGGCCCCATGTCGATGATCCAGTCGGCGGTCTTGATGACGTCCAGGTTGTGTTCGATGACGACGATGGTGTTGCCGGCTTCGCGCAATTGGTGCAGCACCTTGAGCAGCATGTCGATGTCGGCGAAATGCAGCCCTGTGGTGGGCTCGTCCAGGATATACAGGGTGCGGCCGGTGTCGCGCTTGGAGAGTTCGAGCGCCAGCTTGACGCGCTGCGCCTCGCCGCCTGACAGGGTGGTGGCGGCCTGGCCCAGGCTGATGTAGGACAGGCCCACGTCGAGCAGGGTGCGCAGCTTGCGCGCGATGGTCGGCACGGCGCTGAAGTAGGCGTGGGCGTCCTCCACGGTGAGCTCGAGCACCTCGGTGATGTTCCTGCCCTTGTAGAAGATCTCCAAGGTCTCGCGGTTGTAGCGCGCACCCACGCAGACGTCGCAGGGCACGTAGACGTCGGGCAGGAAGTGCATCTCCACCTTGAGCATGCCGTCGCCCTGGCAGGCTTCGCAGCGCCCGCCGGCGACGTTGAAGCTGAAGCGCCCCGCGCCGTAGCCGCGCTCCTTGGCGCTGTTCATCTCCGCGAAGAGTTCGCGGATCGGCGTGAACATGCCGGTGTAGGTGGCCGGGTTGCTGCGCGGGGTGCGCCCGATCGGGCTCTGGTCGACGTTGATGACCTTGTCGAACGCGTCGAGGCCCTCGATCGCATCGACCGGCTCGGGTTCGGCGTGGCTGTTGTAGAGCCTGCGCGCGACCGTCGCGTACAGCGTGTCGTTGACGAGCGTGCTCTTGCCCGAGCCCGACACACCGGTCACGCAGGTCGGCAAGCCGACGGGGATGTCGATGCTGACGTTCTTCAGGTTGTTGCCGCGTGCGCCCTGGATCTTCAGCGTCTGCGGCTCGGCCATGTCGGCGAGCGTGTGGCGCTTCTTCGGCACGGCGATGCGCAGCACCCGCGACAGGTAACGCCCGGTCAATGAGTCGGGGTTCGCGGCCACCTCCTGCGGCGTGCCCTGCGCCATCACGCGCCCGCCGTGCACGCCCGCGCCGGGGCCCATGTCGATGACATGGTCGGCGGCCAGGATCGCGTCTTCGTCGTGTTCGACCACCAGCACGCTGTTGCCGATGTCGCGCAGGTGGCGCAGCGTGCCGATGAGTCGCTCGTTGTCGCGCTGGTGCAAGCCGATGCTGGGCTCGTCGAGCACGTACATCACGCCGGTCAGGCCGCTGCCGATTTGCGACGCCAGGCGGATGCGTTGCGATTCGCCGCCGCTGAGTGAATTGGCATTGCGGTCGAGGCTCAAATAGTTGAGGCCGACGTCGTTCAAAAACTTCAAGCGTGAGCGAATTTCGCGCACCACCTTGTCGGCAATATCGGCCTTGTTGCCCTTGAGTTGCAGCTGGTCGAAGTAGGCCAAACATTCGCGCAGCGTGGTGTGCTCGACGCGGTAAATCGGCTCGCCCGGGGCGCTGCTGCCGGCTTCTTGCAAAAACACGTGGCGGGCTTCGCGGCGCAGCCGGGTGCCGTTGCAATCGGGGCACGGTGCGGCGTTTTGGTAGCGCGCCAAATCGTCGCGCACCATGGCGGAGTCGGTTTCGCGCCAGCGACGTTCCAGCGTCGGCAAGATGCCCTCGAACGGATGTTTGCGCTTGACGCTGCGGGCTTTGGTTTGGCCGTCGCGGCCGATCGAATCGGCCGTGTAGGTAAAGGCAATTTCGTCGCTGCCCGAGCCGTACAACAAGGTGCGGCGGTGCGCCTCGGGCAGTTCTTCAAACGGGGTTTCGATGTCGAAGCCGTAATGCACCGCCACCGCTTCGAGCAGCGCAAACGTGTAGCTGTTGCGCCGATCCCAGCCTTTGACCGCGCCGCTGGCCAAACTCAAACTGGGGAATCCGACCACCCGCAGCGGGTCGAACACCGTCACCTGGCCCAAGCCGTCGCAGCTGGTGCAAGCACCCTGAGGCGAGTTGAAGGAAAACAGCCGCGGCTCGAGTTCACCCAACGAATAGCTGCACTTGGGGCAGGCGAATTTGCTCGAGAACATCTGCTCGCGGTCGGTGTCCATTTCGCAGGCGATGGCGCGGCCGTCGGCAATGCGCAGCGCGGCCTCGAAGCTCTCGGCCAGCCGCTGCTGCAAGCCGCTGGCGGCGTCGCCGGGCTGGTCGACCACCACCTTGATGCGGTCGAGCACCACATCGATGTCGTGCTTGTCGTTCTTCTTCAGCACCGGCAAGTCGGTGGCATCGAACAACGCGCCGGGCTTGCCGCCCGAACCGATGCGAAACCGCACATAGCCCTGCGCCTGCATGTCGGCGAACAGCTCGGCGAATTCGCCTTTGCGGTCACGCACCACCGGTGCCAGCACCATCAGGCGCGTGCCTTCGGCCAACGCAAGTACCGAGTCCACCATCTGGCTCACGCTTTGAGCCTGCAACGCAACGTGGTGTTCGGGGCAAAATGGCGTGCCCGCGCGGGCGTACAGCAGCCGCAGGTAATCGTGAATTTCGGTGACGGTGCCCACGGTGGAACGCGGGTTGTGCGAAGTCGCTTTTTGCTCGATGCTGATGGCCGGGCTCAAGCCTTCGATGATGTCGACATCGGGCTTGTCCATCAGCTGCAAAAACTGCCGCGCGTAGGTGCTCAGGCTTTCTACGTAGCGCCGTTGGCCTTCGGCGTACAGCGTGTCGAACGCGAGGCTCGATTTACCCGATCCGCTCAGGCCGGTGATCACCACCAGCTGGTTGCGCGGTATGTCGAGGTCGATGTTTTTCAGGTTGTGCGTGCGTGCACCGCGCACCCGAATCATCGGCGCGTCGCGCGCTGGTTTTGGTTGCGCAGGCTGGGGTTCAACGGCTTCGGGCTGGGCAGGCATCGGCGGCTTTTCAGGTCAACCGAACATCATAGCGACGCAGCTGCGCGCAAGGCGTGGTGCGGCGCGCCGCCATGCGGCATGCGCGGTTGCCCGAGCGTCGTCGCCGGGATTACGCGTTACGGGGTGGCCAGGCGCAGCGCCTCGCGCAGGCTGCTGCGCAAGGCGTCGATGGCAGGCGGCGACATTGCGGCGTGCGCTGCGCCGGCGTTGCCATCGACCCATACCCCGCTGCGATCAAAGCCGATCGTTGCTTGCAGCACTCCATCACGCGTGAGCCGCAGCTGTGCCGTGTTGCTGCGCGAGCTGGAGTGGCCCGCGCCTTCGACCGCGCCACCGGCGGCCACGCGCCACTGCGACGCGCTGCGTTGGTCGAGCGCAGCGAGCCAGGCTTGCAACGCATCGGTGATGGGTTGCGGCTCGCGGCTGGCAGCGTCGCCATGGGGACGTTGCCAACGCCAGCGCGCCGGCTCGCGCGCCATGCGCGCGCGCAAATCGGCCAGCGGTGCGGCCATCGCAGCGGCGCTTTTGTTTTGCGCAGACCCTGCATCGGCGCGGTGCGTTGCAGTAGTGGGGTTGCGTGGCGCAACGACCGCTTCGGCCGCGGTGGTGGTTTCAGCAGCGGTTGCCGTGGTGGCGGCGGACATACCGGCAGCTTCGTAGCCCCGCACGACGGCAGCCCCAGGCGATCGCGCAAGCAACGGCGCGGGCAACGGCGCAGGCAGCGGCGCGGTCGGTGCCGCTGGAGCTGCCTGGGTTGCCTCGGCGACGTGTGCGCCGTCTGCGGCTTCGGCCGCCGGGGCGGGCGCAGCCGCGGTTGTTGCGAACGGCGGTGCTGCCGGTGCGGGCGGTGCGGGCGGTGGTGATAGCGGTCGTGATCGCGGCGGTGCAGGCTGGGGCTCGGGCTGGGACTGGGTCGCAGCTGACCGTGGTTTGACCGGAGAAGCGGCACCCCGCGGGTCGTCCGAACGGCGGCTCGGTGCGGTGGAATCCGTCGACGCGCGCTTGCCTCGCGACGCGGCCGCAGCGGTTGGCGGCGGCGATGGTTTCGCCGCGAGCGCCACGTTGGCGGTCGCGCCGGCGGGCTGCGTCGATTGGGCTGTTGCGCTTGCAGCATCCGCACCGGCACCGGCATCCGCATCCGCAACCGCATCCGCATGATTGCGCGGTGCAGCTGCAGTCACCGCGGGCGCACTCGGCCAGGCCGCAGGTGGCGCGTCTGTTTCACCGGGCCACTGCCGTAACCACATCGTGCCGACCAGCACCGCCACCAACATGCCGGCAAAACCCGCCGCCACCGGCGGACGGGCGATCCACCGCCACGCCAGCGCCCAGCCGTGCGCCGGCCGCGCGGCTGGCAACGCGGCGGATGCTGCGCGCGGCTGCGTTGCGGCCTGGTGTGCCGCACGCAAGATCTGTTCGCTGAGCGCAGGCGGCGCATCGGCACGCGCATCAGGTGCGTGGCGCAGCGCGCCGCTCAACCAGGCATCACGGCCGTGATCGCCATCGCTGCCACCGCGCTCGGCCTGGCCGTCGCCGTGGTCGTCACCGCGGTCGCCAGCACGCGGCGTCATGGCGCGTCCCGTTCAGCGCAGGATGCCGACGGCGTTCGCACCGGAGCCCACACCGGAGCCAGGTACGCGCCCATGCAGGTGCGCAGTTTTTTCATCGCGTAGCGCAGCCGCGTCTTCGCGGTCTCGAAGCCGACTTCCAGTGCGCTGGCCACCTCATCGAGCGCCATGCCGTCGTCGTGGTGGAGCAAGAACGCACTGCGCTGCGGCAGCGGCAACTGGTCCAAACAATCAAGCAGCCGCTCACCCGCGCGCCGCCAAAACGCCAGCTCGTCGCTGTGCGGCGCAGCACTGGCGGGCGCGGGCCAGTGCTGCCATGCGCTGCCTGCGGTGTCGGGTTCCCACGGCGGCGTATCAGGGTTGTCGAACGCGTCGATCGACACCTCGCGGCCGCTGCGCCGCAGCAAGTCGATGGCGCGGTGGTGCGCCAAGGTGAACAACCAGGTTTTGAAACTCGCGCCCTGCGGTGACCAGCTGGCGCGGGCTTGCACCACACGCAGCCAGGTGTCTTGAAACACCTCATCGGTTTGCGCAGCGAGCGCGCTGCCCAACACGCGCCGCACGAACCGGTACAGGCCCGCGCGGTGCCGCGCGTACAACTGCTCGAATGCCGCGGCATCGCCGGCCGCATAGGCCGACATCAAGGCGTCGTCATTCGCCTCGCCCTGAAGGGGCAACGCGGTGGGTGGGTTGCTGGTTGCCATGCGAGGTCAGTCTGCCTGATCAGCACCTGATACGGCACAGGTGCTCAAACGGGGTGAAGTGTTTTCACGCTATCGAAACATGACGTTTTTTGACCCCGACCGCATGCGCCGGCCGTATGACGGCTGTCCACCACCGCGTCATTCACCGGAGCCTGCCATGACCGCACCTCGCCACACCACTGCCGCCACACGCGCGCCGCTGTTGCTGCTGCTCGCAACCGCGCTTGCTGCCTGCGCAGCCAGCGGCATCACACCGCCTGCGCCGACTGCGTTGTTTGCGGCCTCGCGCGATGCCAACGCCGCGCAGCCGTGGCCCGCACGTTGGCAAGACGCGTCGCAGTGGCCTGCCGCTGACACCGCACCGCCCGCTTTCGAAGCGCCCAATGCGCGTGACTGCCAACGGGCCCCCACCCCAGCGGAAGTGCCGGGGCGCGCGCCCGCTGACGACGACCTGACCGCGCTGCCGTCCGACGGGCACGCCGAGCGCGGCCTTGCTGGCGATACGCGCAAGGCCGCGGCAGCGACGTCGGCCGCGCCATCGACGCCGCACGCCGACACCGCGCGCGGCCGCGCCAGTCCGCTTGCCGAATCGGCAGCGGCCACGCTGGCGCGGCCTCCGGTTGCACCGCACCCGCTCGGCTTGCACGCCCCAAACCTTTCTGGGCAACCGCAACAACCAGCCACACCCACCGTCACCGCCGGTGTCGTCGACGACAACGCCGACTTCGGCGAGTACCTCGCCTACCGCCAACGCAACGCGCAACAGCCAGTGCGCGAACGTGATGTGAGCGAGCGGTACTTGTTGGAAGTCATCGACGCCGAAGGCCGGCCGGTGCACGATGCCGAAGTGGCAGTGCAACGCGCCGGTGTAGCCGAGCCGCTGATGTGGGCGCGCACCGACACGGCCGGCCGCGTGTGGTTGCATCCGCGTGCGTGGTTGCATCCGCGTGCTTGGTCGCATCCGCGTGCGTGGTTGCAGCCGCATGCGTTGTCAGCATCAGCCGACGATGCATCCACCTTGAGCGTGGCGGTACGCAAGGGCGGCGCGTTGGCGCGCGGCACGCTGCAACGCGGCCAAAACCACACGGTGCAGGTGCGTTTGATGCGGGCCGACCCCACAGCGCGGCCACGCCTCGACCTGGTGTTCATGATCGACGCCACCGGATCGATGGCCGATGAAATCGACAAGCTGAAAACCTCGATGCGCGCCATGTCGCAGCAGATAGCGGCATTGCCTGGCCAGCCCGACATCTGCTACGGCCTGGTGGCCTACCGCGACCGAGGCGATGCGTACCTGACGCGCACGCTGGATTTCACCAACGACCTCGGCGCGTTTCAACGCCTGCTGGCGCGGGTTGAAGCCGAGGGCGGCGGCGACCAACCCGAAGCGTTGAACGAGGCGCTGCATGAAGTCGTGCACGGCCTGCACTGGCGCAGCAACGCCGCGCGCATCGCCATCATGGTGGCCGACGCGCCGCCGCACCTCGACTACGGCGGCCCGCAATACGACCGCGACATGCAGGCTGCACTCGCCAAGGGCATCAAGCTGTTTGCGGTGGGTGCCAGCGGCCTGGATGCGGTCGGCGAATACGTGTTCAGGCAGCTCGCGCAGTACACCGCAGGGCGCTTCGTGTTCCTCACCTACCAAGACGCTGCCAACCCGAGCAGCGGCCCCGGCAGCCACACCACACACGATGTGAAGACCTATTCAGTGCAAACGCTAGACCGGCTGGTGGTGCGTTTGGTCAGCGAAGAAATGGCACGGTTGCGGCGCATTTGACGGCACACATCGACTCGACAAAGCCCAGACGTATTTGTACATTATCAAAGTCACACTTTGATTTTGTACAAATGACCATCGCGCGAAGTGCCGCTGCCTTGCTGACCGAAATGGCTCGGGGCTTCCCGGTCATCGCCATCACCGGGCCGCGCCAATCGGGCAAGTCGACGTTGGCGCGCCAGGTGTTCAGCCAACATCCTTATGTCACGCTCGAAGACCTGGATACGCGCCGCGTGGCAGTGGCCGATCCGCGTCGCTTTCTTGCGCGCTTTCCGAACGGTGCGGTGCTCGATGAAGTGCAGCGCGCACCGGAGTTGCTTTCGTACCTGCAAAGCCACGTAGACGCCAGCGGGCGCATGGGCGAGTTTGTGGTCACCGGCTCGCAGCAATTCGGTCTGATGGACCGCATAACCCAGTCATTGGCCGGCCGCGTGGGCATGCTGCAACTGCTGCCGTTGTCGAACGCCGAACTGCTGCACAGCACCTCAGCCAGGGCTTCACTTGAACAACGCATGTGGCGCGGCGGCTACCCCGCGTTGCATGCGCGCCAGCGCGAACTGTCGCCGCAAACCTGGTTCGCCGGCTACATCGCCACCTATTTAGAGCGTGACGTTCGCCAGGTTCTCAACATCAGCAACCTCGGGCAGTTTCAGCGCTTCGTGTTGATGTGCGCGGCCCGCTCTGGCCAACTGCTCAATCTGAATTCGTTGGCCGCCGACTGTGGCATTTCGCAGCCCACTGCGCGCCAATGGCTCACGGTGTTGCAAGCCAGCTACGTGGTCACCTTGCTGCCACCGTTCCACCGCAACTTTGGCAAGCGCCTGGTCAAAACGCCCAAGCTCTATTTTTTAGACACCGGCGTGCTGTGCCATTTGCTGCGCATTGCCGACCCACTCGAGCTGCAAACCCACGCCATGCGCGGCCCCGTCTTCGAGACCTGGGTGGTCACCGAGGTCATCAAGCACCGCTACAACCAGGGCTTGGCCGCCGACCTGTATTTTTGGCGCGACAACCACGGCGTCGAGGTCGACTTGGTTTTCGAGCACGCAGGACGCTTGCAAGCAGTAGAGATCAAAAGCGGCACCACCTTCGCGATGGATTGGCTGCAAGCGGCGCGGCGCTGGAAGGCTGTGGTGGGTAAGTCAGCCGCACAACCGATCGTGGTTTACGGCGGGAAAGAAAGCTTTGGCCTGGCCGATGCGCAGGCAGTGAGCTGGCACGACATCAAGTAAACGCATTCCTGATTTGTACAACTTCAAACTCGTACTTTGAATTTGTACAGTTCTAAATCGCCAGCTTAGCGGCTTGGAAGCTCTGCACCTCAACCACTCAACACCCGCAATATTTCGCGCCCGTAGGCTTCGAGTTTTTTTGCGCCCACCCCGCTGATTTCGGCCAGATCATCCAGCGACTGCGGTTGCGCGCGGGCCATCTCGGCCAGGGTGGCGTCGTGGAACACCACATACGCCGGCAGGTTGTGTTCACGCGCCACTTCGGCGCGCCAGGCTTTGAGTTCGTCGAAGCGGGTGGTGGCCGCGGCGTCCAGCGGCACCGGTGGTGCTTTCGACTTCGACGCCGCGCTGCCGCCGCCCGCGGTGGGCTTGCCACGCCGGCCGCCTTTACTGCTGCTGGTGGCCGTCGCTTCGCGCAATAGCAGTTGCACCTCGCCGCGCAGTACCTCGCGCGCACTGGCGGTCAACTCGAGCGTGTGGTATTCGCCTTCGGTTTGCAGATAACTGAGCGCGATCAGTTGGCGCAGCACCGCGCGCCATTGGCCCTCGCTTACATCGCCGCCGATGCCAAACGTCGACAACGTGGCGTGGCCGTGTTGTGTGACCTTGTCGGTCACTTTGCCGCGCAGCACGTCGATCAAATGGCCCGCACCGAAGCGCTGGCCGCCGTTTTGGTGAAAGCGGTAAATGCAGCTCAGCGCCTTGCGCGCGGCCTCGGTCGCGTTCCACGTCACCGGTGGGCTCAGGCAGTTGTCGCAGGCGTTCTGGTACGCCGCACAGCGCACGGTGGCTTCACCAAAGTAGGCCAGCAATCGCACGCGGCGGCAGTCGTGCGATTCGGCCAGCGCCAGCAGCGCTTCCAGTTTGCCGACCTGGCCACGTTTGAATTCTTCGCCTGCCGGGCTTTCCTCGATCATGCGGCGCTGGTTCACCACATCGGCCAAACCGTAGGCCATCCAGGCATCGGCAGGCAGCCCGTCGCGGCCCGCACGGCCGGTTTCTTGGTAGTAGCTTTCAATGTTCTTCGGCAAATCGAGGTGCGCCACAAAGCGCACATCGGGCTTGTCGATGCCCATGCCGAACGCGATGGTGGCCACCATCACCAGCCCTTCTTCGCGCAAAAACCGGTCTTGGTGGCGGCGGCGCACATCGGCATCCAACCCCGCGTGGTACGGCAGTGCGCTGATGCCTTCGCTGCTCAACCACGCCGCGGTTTCATCGACTTTTTTGCGCGATTGGCAATACACAATGCCGGCGTTGCCATCGTGTTCGTCTTGAATAAAGCGCAGCAGCTGCGCGCGTGGGTTGTCTTTTTCAACGACGCCGTAACGGATGTTCGGCCGGTCGAAGCTGCTGATAAAAATGCGCGCTTTTTCGAGCTGCAGCCGCGCGATGATGTCGGCGCGCGTCAGGTCATCGGCGGTGGCGGTGAGTGCAATGCGCGGCACGCCGGGAAAGCGTTCATGCAGCACATTGAGTGCCAGATAGTCTTCGCGAAAGTCATGGCCCCACTGGCTCACGCAGTGCGCCTCATCAATCGCAAACAGGCTCAGCAAACCGCGTTCGTTGAGCGAATCGAGTTGCGCCAGAAAGCGCGGCGTGGTCAGCCGCTCGGGCGCGGCATACAGCATCACCAGCCGCCCGCCCATCATTTCGCGCTCGATACGCTGCGCCTCTTCGGCAGTCAGGCTGCTGTTCAGGTAGGCCGCATGCACGCCGGCTTCTTCGAGCGCGCCGACCTGGTCGTGCATCAGCGCAATCAGCGGGCTCACCACGATGGCCACACCGCGATCCGCACGGTGCCGCACGATGGCCGGCACCTGGAAGCACAGGCTTTTGCCGCCACCGGTGGGCATCAACACCAACGCATCACCGTCGGCACACACATGCGCCACGATGTCAGCCTGCGCGTTGCGGAAATCGGCGTAGCCGAACACGGTTTGCAGCACCGACAGCGCAGCGCGCTCGTTGACTTTGACGGCGCTGCCGTGGTGCGCCGACGGGGCAGCCGGCGTGGGGTCGGCGGTGGTACCCGTGGTGTTGGCCGTGGTGGTAACGATCACGTCGAAATCAGAACTCATGGGGCGGCTGCTGCGGTGGTGCACGATGGTAAGCGGCCGGGCTGCCAAGCAGCATCGGCGGTGTGCGTGGCCGGTGCCAAGTCGATAATCCAGCCGAGTCGAAAAACCAACCGGAGCAGCGCACATGGCCTCGATCAATAAAGTCATCCTCATCGGCAACCTGGGCCGCGACCCCGAGGTGCGCTACACGCCCAACGGTGCCGCCATCTGCAACATCAGCGTGGCCACCACCCGCAACTGGAAAGACAAAACCAGCGGCGACAAGGTGGAAGAAACCGAATGGCACCGCGTGGTGTTCTACGACCGCTTGGCCGAGATTGCCGGTGAGTATTTGAAAAAGGGCCGCCCGGTGTACGTTGAAGGCCGCTTGAAAACCCGCAAGTGGCAAGACAAAGAGGGCAAAGACGTCTTCACCACCGAAGTCATCGCCGACAACATGCAGCTGCTGGGCGGGCGTGAGGGCATGGGCGAAGGCGGTGGTAGTGGCGATATGGGCGAGAGTCGCGGGGAATCACGCGGCGACCGTGGTGAGCGCGGCAACGACGGCGGCGCAGCGCCATCGCGCGCGCCGGCCCGCGCCACCCCGCCCAGCCGCCCGGCGGCGTCAACTCCGGCATCGAAGCCCGCGACTGGTTTCGACGACATGGATGACGACATTCCGTTTTGAGGCGACCACAAAAAAGCCTGGGAGACACGATGACGAAATGGTTCGCCACCACGCTGGCCGCGCTTGTTTTTGCAGTGCTTGCGCCCATCGCGCAGGCGGCCTGGGTCGATGCCACCGGCAAGCCGCTTCCAGACACCACCAGCATGCGCAGCAGTGGCGATCTGGGCGTGCGCATTTTGCTCACCAAAGACGCCAAGGCGTTCCGAAAAAACTGGAGCAACTCGCGGACACCGCCCAGCCTGCAAACCGTCAACGCGGTGCAGATCGGTCGGGCGGTGACTGCATTTATCGTTTTTCACGGCTGCGCTGCAAACGCCCGCGGCCTGTGCGAACTCGTTTGCGACTTCGTGGTTCACGGACCGGATGGCAAACCGAACCCCGCCACCGGCGGTGCGGTGTGGGTGCGCAAGCCGCCACAACCGCGCTACCAACAGCTCGGCCAAACGAGCTTGCAGATCGGGTTTGACCAGACCGATCGGGTCGGCGCATGGAAGGTGGTTGCCCTTGTGACGGACAAGGTGTCGGGCGCGACGCTGTCGGTGGAGGCCGATCTCACGGTCACCGAGTAAGCGGGTCGGCGGGTCGGCGGGTCGGCGGGTCAGCGGGTCAGCGGTTCGTCAGCCACTGCACAACGGCGCAAATCTGACGCGGCCGCCGCCCGAAAAGTGATGGTGCCGCCCGAGCGGTGCAGGGGTCAGCTGATCCGGGACATCAGGGCAACGCTGAACAAGTCCCTCGCGGACGGCGCGCTCTGTTTTTGGGCGATCTGCGGCGTTGCAAATCCTCGCCATAGCGGGGCTATGTCTTTAAGCATGAGACGTGCGGTTTGCGCCTTGCAGCTCATCCCAAAAACAGAGCGCGCAGCCTCGCGGGGACTTATTTAGCGTCGCCTCAGAACCCGCGCATCACCGCCGGCCACTCGCCCGGTACCGATTCACATCGACTGCGCTGACCGCGTCGGCGTGGTGGCCCCAACTTTCGCGCAGGTAGGTCAGCAGCACGGCGACGTCGTCGGTGCTCAGGGTCTGGGCATAGGGCGGCATACCGTACGGCCGCGGGTGGCCTGTGGTGGCGGGCGCGAAGCCGCCTTCCATGACGATGCGCACCAGATTAGCGGTCACCGGCATGGTGACAGCGCGGTTACCGGCCAGCGGCGGATAGGCACCTGGTACGCCCTCGCCTTCGGTGCCGTGGCAGGCGGCGCAATGGTCGGCGTAGAGCTTGGCGCCGCGGCTGGCGGGCGCGGTAGGCGCTGACGTTTGCAGTGGTGCCTCCAGTGGCGCTGCGTTGGTGTTGGTGTTGGTGTTGGTGTTGGCGTTGGCGCTGGAGACACCACTTGGGCGGGCCGGCCTGTCAGCCATTGCCGCCACGCTGCGACTCGCGGTGCCATGCGCTGGGTTAAACACCTGACCCGCGCCGAGCGTTTTCAAATACGCCGCCATTGCGCCCAAGTCCGTGTCGGTCATGTGCTGGGTGCTGTTCAACACCACCTCACCCATCGGACCGGAGGTCACCACCATGCCGCCGGGCCGGTTGACCATGCCGGTTTTCAGCAGCGTGGTGATGTCGGCGCTGGGCCAATCGGCCACACCGGCTTCGCGTGCGTCGGCCAGCGACGGCGCGTACCAGTTTTGCAGCGGTATCAGGCCGCCGCCCATATCGAGCGGGCCCGCAGTGGCACCCAATGCATTGCGTTGCGCGTGGCAGGCATTGCAGTGCGCCAGGCCTTGCACCAGGTACGCACCGCGGTTCCATTCGGCAGTTTGTGCCGCATCGGTCTGAAAGGTGCCAGGTGTGAAGTACAGCGCGCGCCACACCGCCAGCGCCGCCTGGGTGTTGAACGGAAAGCGCAGCGTGTTCTGCTGTTGCGCCAGTGACACCGGCGGCAAACTGCGCAGGTAGGCGTACAGCGCATCCGAGTCGGCACGCGTGACTTGCGTGAGGTTGGTGTACGGGAACGCGGGCGTCAGCAAGTGGCCATCGGCCGAGCGACCGTGGTGCATGGCGCGCCAAAACTGCGCCGCCGACCAGCGGCCCAAACCGGTGGCCGCATCAGGCGTCAGGTTGCTGCTGTACACGGTGCCGAACGGCGTATCGATGCCGCGGCCACCGGCATACGGCGCGCCGCCGCGCTCGGTGTGGCAAGCCGCGCAATTGCCTGCGCGGGACAGGTACTCGCCGTGGCGGATTTGTTCGGCGCTGGCCACCGCGGCGGGCGCATCGACCACGAGTGATGCCGCCGCGATGTCGGCACTCAGCTGGCCTTCACCACGCAAGTTCAGCCACCACACCACCGCAATCGACAGCGCCACCGCGATGACGCCGGTGGCGAGCAACCAACGGCCGGTGTGGCTGCCAGCGTGGCTGCCGGTGGCGCGGCCGCTCACGGTGCCGTCCCCGCGGCTGCGGCTGCGGTTGCGGTTGCGGTTGCGGTTGCGGCGGTTGCGGTTGCGGCACTCGCGGCGCTCGCCACAGGTGCGGCAGCCGCCGCCTCGATCGCCACGCCGCCGCATGCCAGCGGCAGCTTCGAGCCTGGCGGCAGCGCGGCCAACGGCTTGGCAGCGGGCGGCACCGGTTGCGCGGCCAGCCAATGCGACACCGCATCGATGTCGGCAGGGTCCAGCTGCTGCGCGACACGCGCCATGCAATCGGGCGACTGCGCCTGGCGTTTGCCGGTGCGCCACGCGCCGAGCTGCGAATTCACATAGTCGTGCGGCAAACCCAGCAGGCCGGGAATCGCCGGCGCGACACCCATCATCGTGTTGCCGTGGCATTGGTTGCAGGCCGGCACGCCGCGGCTCGGGTCGCCGTGGCGCACCAGTTGTTCGCCGCGCTGCAGGCTCACCGCGGTGGCGGTGCTGCGCGCCGGCGCGGCATACGGCACGTCGAGCGCCGAAAAGTAGGCGGCGATCTCGCGCAGATAGTCGTCGCTCAGCGGATCGACCAGCGCGGTCATGGGCCCGTAATGGCGGCGACCGGCCTGGAAGTTTTGCAGTTGGTGCAGCAGATAACCGGCGGGTTTGCCGGCCAAACGCGGCTGGTACCCGCCCGCGGTGGCGCGGCCCTGCACGCCGTGGCAGCCGGTGCAGGCTTGCATGCGCTGCGCGATGCTGTCTTCGAATGGCGGCGTGGCGTCGGCCGCATTGGCCGCGTTCATGCCGATGGCAGCGAGGCAGGCGAGCATTCCCTTCGACAGGCTCAGGGCGAACGGTGTGGGTGGCGTGGCTGGCATGCGTTTTGTCGTTGTCGTTGTCGTTGTCGCTGTCGTTGTCGTTGTCGTTGTCATCGTTGCCGTCGCCGTCGCCGCCGCCGTCGTTGCGGGTGCCCGCAATCGTTTCAAGTTTGAGTAAAACATCATCGGGTGTGTGTGGTCGTCAGCGCGCTGGCGTGGCACCGTCGCGGGCGACCAGCGTGGCGGCATCGTCTCGGCCGCTGGCCTGTAGACCTGACACCACACCCGCGCGGTCTGCAGCCGACCGGTTCTGGCTGACCTTCCACTTGCCGGTAATGGCGGTGATTTCGACCTCGATGCCGACGATCGCGCGCTGGGTGGCGGCGATGTAGTCGGCCGGTGCGTCGCTGACTTGCCATGGCTCAGCACGGCCGGCTTCGTGCAGATCGGTCAGGCCCGACACCAGCGCATGCACCCAGGCCGCGTCGTCGCGCACCACCAGGCGGCCGCGCGCTTCCACCAGCACGTAGTTCCAGGTCGGCACCACCTTGCCGGTGGCGGCTTTGCTGGCGTACCAGGCGGGCGATACGTACGCCTGCGGGCCCTGAAAGACCACCAGCACCTCGCCATCGGCCCGCGCCTCACGCCACACCGGATTGGCACGCGCCACATGGGCGACCAAGGTGCCGTGTGCGCCGCGCGTGGGTTCCAGATGGAAAGGCAGTGCGTTGGCTTCGATGGCGGCGGCGGCTGTGGCTGACTGCGCCTTTGTCTGTGTGATCAGCAAACCCAGCGGGTGGCAGCGCATCAACTCGCGCAGCACCTCGGGACGGGTTTCTTCGAAGTGGGCGGGCAGGTACATGGTGATCGCGCAGTTGGTCTGTGCGTCATCCTAGGACCAAGTGCGTAGCGACTACCTGCGGCGGGTTTTACACCGCGGCACCGCGGCCCTTCGACGGGGTCGGGGCAGCGGCGGCGTGACGCTGCGTGAGCGGACCGTTCAATGCAGGCGCAGCGCTGCACCGCTCGGCGTCGGGGCGCGCTGGTTCAACCAGCGGGCCGACCAATCGGCGAACGCATCGACCGGCATCGGCTTGCCCATATGGAAGCCCTGCGCCTGATCGCAATTCAATTCGCGCAGCATGTTCCACGCCTGCGCGGTCTCCACGCCTTCGGCAACCACCGTCAGGCCGAGGTTGTGTGCCAGGTCTATAGTCGATCGGACGATCATCGCGTTGTCGGCATCGGTTTCCATACTGCGCACAAACGACTGGTCGATCTTCAATTCATCGACCGGCAAGCGCTTCAAGTACGCCAGCGACGAGTAGCCGGTGCCGAAGTCGTCGATCGACAGCTTGAAGCCAAGCGCGCTCAACCGCTCGAGCGTGGCCAGCGCGCGTTGCGGGTCTTCCATGATCGCGCTTTCGGTTATTTCCAAACCGATGGCCGACGCCGCCACCTGGTGTCGTCGCAGCAGCGCATCGAACTTTTGCGGCAGCTCTTGGTCGAGCAAATCGCGGGTCGACAAATTCACCGACACACTGATCGCCAGGCCATCGGCTTGCAGCACCCGCCAGTGGCGCGCGGCTTGTTCAAACACCCACATCGTCAGCGTGCGGATGAAACCGGTTTGCTCAGCAAACGGTATGAATTGCAGTGGCGGCACCAGGCCGCGTTGTGGATGCTGCCAACGCACCAGCGCCTCGCAACCCATCACCGCGCCGCTGGCCAGCGACAACTTCGGTTGCAGATACAGCCGCAGTTCGTCGGCTGCCACGGCTTGCCGCAGCTCGGTCAACAACGACAGGTTTTGCGCGCTGGCGGCATCGATCGACGGCGAATACATCAGCGCGCCGGCGTGGCGCTGCTTGGCGGCGTACATCGCGATTTCGGCGCGGCTGAGCAAGGTGTCAGCGCGGCTGTCGGCACTGCCGGGGCGGTGCTGCGGTGCGTTGGTTGCCGCACCTGCCTGCGCATCGGCCGCATGCTCCGACCAGCAGGCGATGCCGATGCCGGCGCCCATGTCCACCGTGTGTTCTTCGAGCATCAGCGGTTCGTCGAACGCAGCAGCGATGCGCTCGGCCACCGACCGCGCCAACGCCGCATCGCCGCGGCGCAGCAACACCGCAAACTCATCGCCACCTAGCCGCGCGACCACATCGCCATCGCGCACCGCATGCTGCGCCAGCCGTGTGGCCACCCGCTGGAGCAAGAGGTCACCGAAGCGGTAGCCCAGCACGTCGTTGACGTGTTTGAAGCGGTCGAGGTCGAGCATCAGCACCGCCACCGACGATGGCGGCGCGGCGTTGCCAGCGGCGTGGATGGCATCGCGCACCGCGTCGCGAAACTGCGCCCGGTTGGGCAGCCCGGTCAGCGCATCCCAGTACGCCAGTTTCAAGATTTCGTCCTTTTGCGCCGCCACGCTGACGCGCATGCGTTCGAAAGCTTGTGCCAGCTGGCCGATTTCATCGTCGCGTTGGTCCAGCACCATCGGGGTGGCGTAGTCGCCGGCACCCAGGCGGTCTGCCGCACCGGTCAGGCGGCGCAGCGGCCGCGTCACGCGGTGTGCGGTGATCGCACTGCCGGCCCCCAGCAACACGCAGCTGATGGCGGTGATCGCCAGCAACGCCCATTGCAAATCGTGCGGAATGCGGGTCGCCTCATCGACCGACACCGACGTCAGCGCGATGACCCGGCCCCAGCCGCCGTCGGCCGCCTCGGTGGGCACGCTGAGCGGCGTCATGTGCGCGCCGAATTGCTCGCCGGCCAGGTTCACGGCCACCATGCCTGGCGCGGTGTGGGCCTTCGCCGGGTCCACCACCTGCTGCGACCAAGTCTGCGCGGCCAGCAGCGCCGACTGCGGCGGCGACAAGCTCGACAGCTTGACGCGCCACGGCTCGGCCGGGCCACTGCGCGCCAGCAGCGTGACCTGCACCGATGCCAGCGCCCGCATGTCGGCCACCAACCGTTCATCGAGCGCAAAGCCCATCAGCACCCAGCCGACATGCACCGGGGCCTTGATCGGCACCATCACAAACTGGTACGGCACGCCCGACAACAGCGCAATTTCGCCGTTCACTGAATCGACGAACGCGCCCGGCCGGCTGGCCGACGCCGACAGCCGCGCCGCCAGCGGACCGAGGTTGTCGAGCTGCTCACCCGCGGCTGCGCGCAAACCCAAATCGAGGCCGTACAGCGCGACCTGTGTGGCACCAATGCGCTTGCCATGGTTTTCGAGCACCGAGGCGATCGTGGCGCCGTCGTTCGACTGCACTGCATCGCGAAAACCGTAATCGGCTGCCAGCAACCGGGCCCCCTCGGTCAAGGTTTGCGCACGTTGCGCGAGCAGGCTTTGCAGCACGCGGTCGCCGACGTCGAGGCGGCTCGGCAACTCACTTTGTGCATGGTTCGACAAGCTGGCGCGCAGCGCGGTGAACCCGGCCAGCTGCACCACCAACAGCAGCCCTAAAAAAAGCGCCGCGATGCGTGTGCCGAGCGAACGCCGCAACACACCGGTGAACGGCCTCATGGGCTCGGCACCGGCCGCGGCGCTGGCGGCGCAACGGACGGTGGCAGCACCGCTGCCAGCGGATCGGTGCTGACCTCCAGCCGCACCGTGTGCACGCCGTCCGCGGCCGTGACCTCCAGGCTGCTCAGCGCGCCGTCGCTGGTCGCCAGCAGCCCGGGGTGCCACACCTTGAGCCGGTACTTGCCGGTCGGCAAGGCCTGCACGCGGGCGCGGCCGTCGATGCCGGTAACGCCATGGAACAGCGTGTCGACGACGACAATCCAGGCGGCCATCTGGTCATGGATGTTGCAGCCGATCACCGCGACGCCGGGCTGGTCGAACACCACTGGCGCGTGGGGCGTGCCGGCGTACAGCTTGAGCTCGAATTTTTTGATCGGCGAAAACGAATAAACGTGGTGGCGCACCGTGTCGAAGTTGGCAAACAGCACCGGTGTGCCGGTACTGACGACCGTGACCCGCGGGTCGAACTGGCGCTTGAATTGCGCGATCTCGACCTGCGGGTGGACCTTGCTGGCCCAGGCGCGCGACAGCGGCTCGAGCGACACCGCCGCGTTGGCCAGCGGTTTGCCATTGGCGTCGAGCACGTTGACGGTGACGCCGCTGGCGTGGGCAGCGCAGCACAGCGACATGGCAGCAATCACCAGAGCAATATTTTTCATATGGCGGGGCAGCGAAAACAGGGGCATCAAAGCAAAACCGGTGGGCGCAAACAACGGCCGATCAGTCGGTTTTCGGCCGACGGGGTGCCGACTTGAATGCCGCTGGTGGCACACCACCGCCCGCCCGACCGGCATCAGGATGCGGGTTCGACCACCGATCGGGCGCGGCGTTCGGAGGTTGGCTCGGTCGTTGGCTCGGTCGCGGGGTCGGTGATCACCGGCTCGGTGGTTGCCAGCTCGGTACTGGCTATCACGCCACCGCCCAGGCACACCGCACCGTCGTACAGCACCGCCGACTGGCCCGGGGTCGCGGCCCACTGCGGCGCACTGAAACGCAGGCCGAAGCCGTCGGCCGTCGGCTGGTGCAGCGTACACCGCGCATCGGTTTGCCGATAGCGGGTTTTCGCCGCAAATTCACCGGCCGCAGGCGGCCGGCCCGCCACCCAGCTGGCGGCGTCGGCCCACAGCGCACCGGTTTGCAACCATGGGTGGTCGTGGCCTTGCACCACGTACAGCGTGTTGGCGGCCATGTCTTTGCGGGCCGTGAACCACGGCGCGTGCTCGCTGCTGCCGCGCGCCGCGCCGCCCGGTTTCAGCCCACCGATGCCAATGCCTTTGCGCTGACCCAGCGTGTAAAAACTCAAGCCCACGTGCTCGCCGATCACGCGGCCGCGGTCGTCTTTGATCGGCCCCGGCGTGTGCGCCAGGTAGCGGTTCAAAAATTCGCGGAACGGCCGCTCGCCGATGAAGCAAATGCCGGTGCTGTCTTTCTTTTTGGCATTCGGCAAACCGATGGATTCGGCGATGCGGCGCACCTCCGTCTTCGGCAATTCGCCGACCGGGAACCGGGTTTTCGCCAACTGGGCTTGGTTCAGCCGGTGCAAAAAATAGCTCTGGTCCTTCAGCGGGTCCAGGCCTTTGAGCAATTGAAACGTGCGGTCGATCTGCCGAACGCGCGCGTAATGGCCGGTCGCGATGCCATCGGCACCGAGCCGCATCGCATGGTCGAGGAACGCCTTGAACTTGATCTCGGCGTTGCACAGCACGTCGGGGTTCGGCGTGCGGCCGGACTGGTATTCGCGCAGAAACTCGGTGAACACGCGGTCCTTGTAGTCGGCCGCGAAGTTGACGTGCTCGATCTCGATGCCGATCACATCGGCCACCGCCGCCGCGTCGATGAAGTCGAGGTTCGACGCGCAATACGCGTCGTCGTCGTCAGCCTCCCAGTTCTTCATGAAGATGCCGACGACCTCGTGGCCTTGCTGCTTGAGCAGCCACGCCGTGACGGCCGAATCGACGCCGCCCGACAGGCCGACGACGACACGCTGGGGTTTCATGACGCCAATTTTAGGTACGGATGACGACCCCTCGTCCGATGGGTACATCGGCCGATCCCCCGAGGGGATGCGGGCCGGCTTGGGGCGGCCCGGCGCTCGGCCCTGTCACCCCTGCGACGTGAGCGGGCAAGGGCTTGGCCGTAAGATCTCGGCGCTGATCGAAAGATCAGCACACGTCTTCAGGGCGGGGTGAGATTCCCCACCGGCGGTAAATTGCGACGCCTTCAAATGCAAAGCGATGAAGCCCGCGAGCGCCCTCCATTCCTGCATGGAGGGGTCAGCAGATCTGGTGCGATGCCAGAGCCGACGGTTCAGCGCAGTGGCGCGGTGCTTGCATCGCGTCAAAGCGTCAAAGTCCGGATGAAAGAAGATGTGCTGATGCGGCTCGGCCGCGCTGGTCCGCCGGCGTGGCCGGTTCGCGTTTGCGCGCCCTGAAACGATTTTCGCCAACCCCGCTCACTTGTGAGCATGCTCTTCACCGAGCTTTGCGAGGACGTTTCAACCATG
>JAYUGJ010000043.1:0-17286 GCA_043738425.1 Burkholderiales bacterium | reverse complement strand
CCGCAAGGCCTGTTCGGCAAGAGCGTCATCAAGAAAGTTTGACCGATGAAACGCTCCCACCTTCTGCTCGCCATCGTCGGCTTCGCGGCGTTGCTGCTGTTCCCGGTCGGCATCACCAACCCGTACTACATCCACCTGCTCGAGACCATCATGATCTACGCGATCGTGCTGTTCGGTCTCGACATCGTGGTCGGCTACACCGGGCAGGTGTCGCTCGGCCACGCCGGCCTGTTCGGCGTCGGTGCCTACACGGCAGGCGTGCTGGTGATGAAGCTCGCCGCGCCACTGTGGATCACGCTGCCGGCGGCCGTGCTGGTGACGGCTGGCTTCGGCGCGCTGCTGGCACTGCCGGCGCTGCGCGTCTCGGGGCCGTACCTGGCGATGGTGACGCTGGCCTTCGGCACCATCATCCAGATTCTCATCAACGAGATGACCTTCCTCACCGAAGGGCCGATGGGCATCACGATGGGCAAGCCGCAGGCGTTCGGCATCGAGCTTGAAAAGCACCAGTTTTTTTGGACGGTGGCAGTGCTGCTGGTGCTCACGCTGATCGTGGTCGACCGCATTTTGAAAAGCCATTTGGGCCGCGCCTTCGTGGCGCTGCGCGGCAGCCCGGTGGCGTCTGACTGCATGGGCGTGTCGGTCTACAAATACAAGGTCTATGCGTTCGTGATCAGCGCCGCACTGGCCGGCGTGGCGGGCTCGTTGTATGCGTACTCCGAGCAGTACATCTCACCCAACACCTACAACTTCGAGCTGACGGTGTTTTTCTTGCTGGCGGTGATCATGGGCGGGCGCAAATCGCGCATCGGTTCGCTGCTCGGCGCGGCCATCATCGTGCTGCTGCCCAAACTGCTCGACGACATCACGATGTTTCGCTGGGTGTCGGTGGCCATCGCGGTCGGCGTGTTGATCGGTGCGGTGATTTTTATCAAGCAACGGCGCAGCACGCTGCAACGCGTGGCGGTGCCGGTGGTCGGCAGTGCCGCACTGGCGCTGTTGTCGTTTCAGTTGAACTCGATGACCGACTGGCGCTTGTCGATCTTCGGCCTGATCACGCTGTTTGTCGTGTACTACCTGCAAGACGGCATCGTCGGCTTCGTGCGCAACCTGCTGAACCTCAAAACCACTGCGCCGAGCAACGCCGCGCTGGCCACCGATGCCGATGCGGTGGGCGTGGCCCGTGGAGCGGCAAAAACCGGCGAGGTGTTGCTGCAAGCGCGCCAGGTGCTGATGCAATTCGGCGGATTGAAAGCGCTGAACAACGTCGACCTGACGATTCGCCGCGGCAGCATCCACGGCCTGATCGGGCCCAACGGGTCAGGCAAAAGCACGATGATGAATGTGCTGACCGGTATTTACCAGCCGACCGCGGGCACGATTGAATTCAGCGACACCGCGTCGAAAGCACGCACCTTGATCGGCCGCACGTCGGCCGATATCGCGCTGTCGGGCATCGCGCGCACCTTTCAAAACGTGCAGTTGTTCGGCGAGATGACCGCGCTGCAAAACGTGCAGGTCGGCCTGCACCACACCATCCACAGCCACCTGATCGATGTCGCGCTGCACACGCCGCGCTACCGCCGCGAGGACGCAACCGCCACCACCCGCGCACTCGGTCTGCTGCGCTTTGTGGGCCTCGGCGAACTGGCGTTTGAAGAAGCGCGCAACCTGCCCTACGGTAAACAGCGCTTGCTCGAAATCGCCCGCGCGTTGGCACTCGACCCACAGCTGCTGCTGCTCGATGAGCCCGCTGCGGGGCTGACCGCACCCGACATCAAAGAGCTGATGACCTACATCCAGAAAATCCGGGAGCACGGCATCACCGTGATCCTGATCGAACACCATATGGATGTGGTGATGGGCTTGTGCGACACCGTCTCGGTGCTCGACTTCGGTCAGAAAATTGCCGAGGGTTTGCCCGCCGCGGTTCAAGCCGACGCGAAAGTCATCGAGGCCTACCTCGGCGGGCAGGTCGCTTAATGGCCGCCGCACGAGCCGCTGATTGCCCTGCTGCACCGCAGTGCCGCGCCCGCCGGTCGGCGATCGACGGCGCGGACTGCCGCTCGACCGAGGAAACCAGATGCTGACCATCGACAAACTCGAAGCCGGCTACGGCAAGGTGCAGGTGCTGCACGGCATCTCGATCGACGTGCCGAAAGGCAAGGTCGTGACCCTGATCGGCAGCAACGGCGCGGGCAAAACCACCACGATGCGGGCGGTGTCCGGCATGATCAAACCGAGCGCCGGCAGCATCACGCTGGGCGGCAAACGCATCGATGGTTTGGAGAGCTACACCATCGCCAAACTCGGCCTCGCGCATTCGCCCGAAGGCCGCCGCGTGTTCGCCACCATGAGCGTCAACGACAACCTGACCTTGGGCGCGTTTGCGCGCCTCACCGGCAGCCGCCCCAAGGGCGATGTGAAGGCCGACCTCGAACGCGCGCTGGAGTTGTTTCCGCGCCTGAAAGAACGGCGCAGCCAGTTGGCCGGCACCCTGTCCGGCGGTGAACAGCAAATGCTCGCCATGGCGCGCGCAGTCATGCTCAACCCCGACATCGTGCTGCTCGACGAGCCGTCGATGGGACTCGCACCGATCTTGGTCGACGAGGTGTTTCGCATCATCGCCCGCCTCAAATCCGAAGGCGTGACGATGCTGCTGGTCGAACAATTCGCCGCTGCGGCACTGAACGTATCCGACTACGGCTACGTGCTGGAAAACGGCCGCATCGCAGTGCACGGCCCGGCCGATCAATTGAAGAATGATCCGGCGGTGAAGGCGGCGTATTTGGGTGGCGGGCATTGAAGCGCCACGCGATTAACTGAAAAAGCCGCGGCTAGTGGGTTTTTTCTGTTTCTGTTTGCGTACGCCCCGCACGCTGCAGCCAACTTTCTGCGGGTCATCCAACCCCGTCTCACGATGGCATTTCTTTGACATCGACAGCGACACCGTGACGCCCGCATCCGCGGTCAACGGGCAGGTCGAGCAACGCTGAAAGAAGCGGTGTGGCAACGCCTCGGCAGCGAACCGGAAAGGACTCGAGCCAGGGACACCGCAGCCGCCAATCAGGCCGCTTGATTCATTACCTTCGTGCGACGACTGGTTAGATCGCCAACTTCATGAAGTCGTCTAAAAAACCGAAGTCTCAGTATCAGTTCGGTCAGTACGCCGCGCCGTAGTTGCCCAAAGATTGGCCCGACTTCTCGCTCGGTGACCAGCAGTTGCAACGTGATTCGATACGACCGGTTGATCGACTCCGAATGCACGACGGCCAGGCGACCGCCTAGCGGCTGCACGCGCAAGGCCGGGTGATGCGCATGGGCCTTTAGCAGTGCCAGCGTCTTGGTGTGGTCGCACACCACATCCGGAAGGCGCATCAAGAACCGCTGGGCGAAATGCGTGTACCGCTCGGTGAACACCAGGCTGTTGAGCATCGGCCGAGCCAGGTGCCGCGCGGCCGTCAACGCGTCGGCGCAGATTTCAAACTGCGTTGCTTGCGGTTAGCGGGCGTTTTTGAAGCAGTGCCGGCACTTCAAAAGACGGAGCCGCGGCGAGTTCCAGCGCAGGTTGCACCTCACTGAAACATCGCCAGCATGCGCTCGAGCGCCATCGTGAAGGGCAGCTGCATCAGTGGCAGCGTGACGAGCACGCCGACCAGGCCGACGCCTAGCGTGATCGGGAAACCGATGGCGAAGATGTTCATTTGCTGCGCCACGCGGGCGATGATGCCGAGCACGAGGTTGGTGAACAGCAGCATCGCGATCAGCGGCAGCGCGATCCACAGGCCGAGGCTGAAAATTTCTGCGCCCCACAGCTCGGGTCGGGTGGCTTTCAAAAACGCAAACGGCTCGGGGCCGACCGGAAAGGCGTGGAAGCTTTGCACCACCGCCGCAATCAACAACAGGTGGCCGTTGATGACGATGAACAACCAGCTCACCGCGACACCGAAAAATCGGCTGAGCGCGGTGGCTTCGCCGCCGGTGGCGGGGTCGAAGAATCCCGCGAAGTTGAGGCCCATTTGCAGGCCGCCGATCTCACCGGCGAACTCGACTGCCGCAAACACGATGCGCACCGCGAACGCCATCGCCAAGCCGATCAGCAGCTGCTGCGCCACCAGCATGGCGGCCAACGGCGAGTCGAGTGCGACCACCGGCATCACCGGCAATGAGGCCTGCGCGGCCAGTGCAATCAGGAATGCCAAGCCCACCCGCGCGCGCACCGGCACACCACGTTGACCAATCACCGGCACCGCGCCGAACAGCGCCAGCACCCGCAAAAACGGCCACAGCAGCGGGCTGACCCAGGCCCAGATCTGGGCTTCGTCGAAGGTCAACACCGCCATGCTTTCATCGACATGCGGGTGGCTGAATCGGTGGGCCGCTGGGTGGGTCGGTCGGCGGGTCGTCCGGTAGCCTGCACTGCGCGCACTTCCACAGGTGCCAGGTGTTTAACCGACCACCGTGGGAATGGCTTGCAGCATGCGCTGCATGTATTCGACCAGCATGCTCAGCATCCACGGCCCGGCAATCGTCAGCACCACCACCGCCGCAATGATTTTCGGCACGAACGACAAGGTCGGTTCATTGAGCTGGGTGGCGGCTTGAAAAATGCTGACCAGCAACCCGACGCCGAGCACCGTCAACAGCACCGGTGCCGACACCATCAACAGCAGCATCAACGCTTGCTGGCCGTAGGTGAAAACTTGGGTGGCATCCATCGCGGATCAGCCTTTAGCCGAAGCTGGCGGCGAGCGAGCCGAGCAGCAAATTCCAGCCATCGGCCAGCACGAACAGCATCAGCTTAAACGGCAACGCCACCAGCACCGGGCTCAACATCATCATGCCCAGACTCATCAACACGCTGGCCACGATCATGTCGATGATGAGGAACGGAATGAAGATCAAAAAGCCGATCTGGAATGCGCTTTTCAATTCGCTGGTGACGAACGCGGGCACCAATACCTTGAACGGCACGTCGGCCGACTTGACCGACGGATCGACTTTCGCGAGCTTGGCAAACAGCATCACGTCGGCCTGGCGGGTTTGTTTGAGCATGAACTCGCGCAGCGGAATCTCGCCGCGCTTCAACGCTTCATCGAACGCGATCTGGTTGGTGCTGAACGGCTGGTACGCGTCGGTGTAGATGCGGTCGAGCGTCGGGCTCATCACAAAAAAAGTGAGGAACAAACTCAGCCCCACGATCACCTGATTGGGCGGTGCGGCTTGCGTGCCCATCGCTTGCCGCAACAGGCCGAGCACGATGACGATGCGGGTGAAGCCTGTCATCAGCAACAGCACCGCAGGCAGAAAACTGAGCGCGGTAAAAAACAGCAGCGTCTGGATCGGCACCGAATAGCTGCTGCCTTGCGCACCCTGGCCGATCAGCAACGGCAGGCTGGCACCGGTAGCTTGGGCATGGCTGGGCACGCATGCCAGCACCAGCGCAAGTAACGTGACCACCGACCCGCAAATGCGTAAGCCTTGCCGGTTGCGAACACGCGGGTTGACACCCACGGCATCAATCCGCACGGTCGACTCCGGGCGCACCGCCGCGCAGACGTTGCAGCGCATGGGCAAACGATCCGGCCGCCGCACCGGCCAGCGGCAAGGTCGGCGCTAAAGAACTGGCACCCAGCACCGCGGGCTCCATCGTGTGCAGCGTCGTGATGCTGTGCGGCGTGACGCCCAACACCAGCCAGCGTTTTGCATCGCCCTGCCCTACTTCAACCGTCAACAGGCGTTGCGATGTGGACAGCGGCAGCACCGCGATGCTGCGCATCACCCCGCCGGCTGCGCCACCGCCCAGCGGGGTGCGCTTGAGCAGCCACAGCGCCAGCGGAATCAGCACCACGATGGCGGCAAACCACAGCAGCGAGGTGAGGGGCATCGTGTTCATGCGGTGCACTTCGGGTAAGCCAACGCGGCGATCAAGCGCGGCTCAAGCGGCGCATGCGCTCGCTCGGCGTGACGATGTCGGTCAGGCGGATGCCGAACTTTTCGTTCACCACCACCACCTCGCCTTTGGCGATCAGGTAGCCGTTGACCAGCACGTCCATCGGCTCGCCGGCCATCGCTTCCAGCTCGACCACCGAGCCTTGCGCCAGCTGCAAAATTTGTTTGATCGGAATGCGCGTGCGACCCAGCTCCACCGTGAGCTGCACCGGAATGTCCAGGATCATGTTGATGTCGTTACCGCCGACCGCGCCGGTTATCGCTGCGGCCATCGCGCCAGCGTCGCTGGCCTGGTGATCGGGTTGATTCATGGCCGCAAACGGTGCGGGTGCCATCGCTTCGTGGCCCGACACCGCGCCCGTGCGCAGGCCGCTGCCGCCGCGCGTGCCAAGCCCCTCACGCGCACCGGCGGCCGCCCATTCAGCGGCCATCGCATCGACTTCCACCGGCTTCGGCTGCGCCGCGTTGTCAGACATTTTTTGCTCCCAGCCAGCCCATGTTCGAGCTCGACAACAGTTGATCGACCTTCAGCGCATAGCGCCCGTTGGCAATTCCGTAATGGCACTTCAGCACCGGCACACCGGACACATGCGCCTGGATGCCGGGTTGCAAATCGAGTTCGATGAAGTCACCCGCTTTGAACGACAGCAGCTGCTCGACCGTGGCCGGTGCGGTGGCCAGCTCGGCCACCAGTTCCACCTCGGCCGACTTGATTTGTTCGCCCATCAACTCGACCCAACGGCGGTCGGGCTCGGCCCCATCGCCCGGCATGGCCGAATACAGCACGTCGCGTATCGGCTCCAGCGTGGCGTAGGGAAAACAGATGTGCACCGTGCCGATCGCTTCGCCGATTTCCAGCGTGAACGAGGTGGCGACCACCGCTTCGCTGGCGGTGGCGATGTTGGCGAATTGCGGCTGCATTTCCGAGCGCTGGTAGGCCAGCTGCAGCGGATAAATGCCGGCCCAGGCGGTTTTGTATTCGTCGCTGATGACATCGACCAGGCGTGCAATCACCCGCAGCTCGGTGGCCGAGAACTCACGCCCTTCGATGCGCGTGACGTACTTGCCGGCACCACCGAACAGCGCGTCGATCACCGCAAACACCAACGCCGGTTCACACACCACCAGGCCCGAGCCGCGCAACGGCTGCACGCTGACGATGTTGAAGTTGGTCGGCACCACCAGGCTTTGCAAAAACGCGCTGTACTTTTGCATCTTCACCGGGCCGATCGACACCGACGCACTCTTGCCGATCAGGTTGAACAGGCCGCGCCGAATGTTGCGCGCAAACCGTTCACCGACCACTTCCAGCGCGGGCATGCGGCCGCGCACGATGCGCTCCTGGCTGGCGATGTCGTAGTTGCGCACGCCGTCGGGCAGCGCGGTGCTGCCACGCGGTGCGTGGGCCTGCGTGCGGTCGCCGGTGATGCCTTGCAGCAGCGCATCGACTTCGGCTTGCGACAACAGGTGCGGATTCATGCGAGCCGGTTCACTGAATGATGAAGCTGGAAAAATTCACCGCAACCACCGGGTTGTGTTCAGTGGGTTGGCGCGCTCGCACCGGCTTCATCGGCGCTGCCGAAGCCGAGGCGGTGGGCGTCACGGCAGCAGCCGCGGTGGCAGATGCGGCCGCGTTGGTGGGCAGCGGCGCTGGCTTGCTCGCTGGCCCACTTGTTGGACCAGTGGTTACCCCATTCGTTGGTTCGTCCAGCTCAGGCACATCGATGTGTATGCCCATCGGCCGCACGGCTTCGCGCATGATTTCTGCGACCAGTTGCTCCTTGCCTTGGCGGTCGAGCAATTGCTTCGACGTCTTGTGCGCCAACACCATCAAGATGCCGCTGCGCACCGCCGGCAGGTACAGCTTCAACTCGTCAGCAACCCGCGCGTCTTCGACTTGCAAGGTGACGCCGATTTGCGCAAACCGGTCCACATCGCGGTCGGCCAGGTTGACCACAAACGGCTCGAGTGGCACATACAGCGGCGGGCTCTTGCGCTCGCTGCGGCGGGCCTGCAGCGCCACGGCTGCGGTGTCGATGGCGTCGGTGGCGTCGTCCGATTCAGCCAGCGCGGCCGCACGTTTTTTCACCACCACCGCAGTGGCACCGGCCCCGGCGAGTGCCAGCACCAGCAGCGCGGCCAGCAGCCACCACAACCGCTTTAGCCGCCGCGGCGGCCGCGCTGCAGGCGGCGCGGTGGCGGCTGTTGCACCAGCGGTTGCACCAGCTGTTGCACCAGCGGTTGCACCAGCCATTGCATTGGCTGTGGCACGGGCTATTGCACCAGCGGTAGCGGCAAATGCCATGGTTTTCCTTCGAAAGGTGGGTGCGCAGTGCGCAGCACAGCGCCGGGTTGGCGACGGGTTTGGTTCAAGCCATTATCAAAATCGCTACAGTTTTCAAAGCGCTGATAAGCGGGGGGAAAAGCAGCGTTGCGTGGCGGTGTCGGCGCGATAGGGCGTGGCGTAAAACCGCGGCGGCTGCAACCCGCGTGCGCTGCAACCGGCTGCGTCGGCGCTGGTTCAGGCGTACAGATCGACCACCGCGCCGGCCACCGGCCGCCACCGCGCTGCGGTGGGTGCGTCACCATCCACTGCACCATCCACCGCGCCATCGGCCACATGATCGGCAGCATGAACGGCCGCACGATGGGTCGGCTGCGACCCAGTCTGCCCGCCTGCATGCCGACCCGCTGCATGCTCCGACACGCCGCCACCGGTCAAGGTGAAGCCTGCCTCTTGCATGGCCGCGGCCAGCGACGCCCAGCCGGCCTCGATCAACTCGCGCGTGCGCGCCACATCGGCACCGAAGCTGACCTGGGCCTGGTCGCCCTGCACCGTGATTTGTACCGACACCGGCCCCATGTCCGCCGGGTTCAGCCGCAGCTCGGCCGCATGCGCACCGTCGCGCGCCCAAAGGCTGACTTGCAGGCCGAGCGCATGGTGAAAATCTGCCGCGCCGAACGTGGTCGACACATCGGCCACCACCACCACCACCGCAGGCGGCGCATCGACGGTTCGTGCCGTGCCTGAATGCAGCGCGCCCAGGCCCGCTGCGGCCGACGTTTCGGCGGCACGTGATGCGTCGGTTTCGACACCACGCTCACACTTTGGAAACGCAGCAGCGTTTGCGATTCCGGATGCCACACCGGCCGCGTTGACCGACCCGGTCGCAAGCGCCAGTTGCGCGGTTTCGCTAGGCACTGTGTTCAATGCGTTCGATGCGTTGGGCGCACTGGCTGCCGTGTGCGCTGGCGCGTGGTGGTCGCTGTCGGCCGCTTGCGCCACGCCGTCAGCCACGTCGGGCAGACCGGCTGCAACCCGCGTGGCGGCACCAGCTTGCGGCACCCGCGCATCGGCGGGCGCGGTGTTGGCAGACACCGCCGATGCTGGCGACCACGCGGTGGCCACACCAGAAGCGGGTGCCGTCAGCGGCGCGGCGGTGGTGGTTGCGGTTGCGGTTGCGGTTGTACTTGCGGTTGCTGTTGTGGTGGCCCCCGGTGCCGTGACGGGCACAGGCACAGGCACGGGCACGGGCACGGGCACGGGCAAAGAAAGCGCGAGTGCTGCCAGTGCGGCATCTGCCAACCCACCGGTCGATTCGGCCTGCGCACGGCCCGCCGGCGTTGCGCGCTCGGCAGCGGCTGCGGCGGCGTTGGCTGCAGCCGCGGCATCTGCACGGTCAGCGGCGTGGTGCGGCTTGGCGGCGGCAGGCTGCGCGCGCGCTGCAGTCGGGCGCAGCGGCGGGCGTATTTTTTGTGGTGGTTTTGCAGGCACCGCCGCGTCCGCCGCATCGACCGATGCCGCAGCTGCAGCGTGGCGCGATTCGGTCGTTCGATGGGCCGCTGGCTGCGCGGGCGACCACGGCACCGGTGGCACGGTGCCAGGTTTATAACCCGGTGGTGCGCTGACCGCTGGCGGCGCAGCCGATGCCGCTTGTTGACTGGCCAGCAGCCGCGCAAACTCGCCCGCCGTGCCGGCGTGCAGGTCGCGCGGGTCACGCGGGTCAGGTACCGCGCGCGCTGGTGCGGACGCCGGCGCACGCCGCAGCGCCGAGCCGCTGACCGGCGTCGGCGTTGACGTTGACGTTGACGTTGACGTTGGCGTTGGCGTTGGCGTTGCCAACCTCGCCGTCGATGCCGACGCTGACGCCGCGGTCGCATGCCGCGCGTGCGGCGTGGCTGTGGGCGTTTTCGACACCAGCGACCGCAGCGGCTGCACGGTCAGGTCGGGTTGCATCGGTCGCATGGCTTGCCGGGTTGTCGTTGAACCGACGGCTGCCTCAGCGCATGTCCACCAGCTCACCCATCGACGACGGCTTCCACGCGGCCGGGTTCCATGCCGCGCGCGCGGCGAATTCGTCGGTCGACTTTTGTTCACGCCGGTCGTTCACCACGCGCACTTCGACCACCCGGCGGTCGATCAACTTGCGTACCGAGGCGACACGAATTTCGCCATCGCGCAGCGCCAGCCTGGCCTGCGCCAACGCGCCTTCGGCATGGCTTGCGGCATGCCGTTGTTGTTCGACCGCCTGCGTCAAGCGACCGATGAAGCCGCGGTAGCAATGCACCAACTCGATCGGTCCATCGGTGCGAAATTGGCTAGCCCAGCGGGCCTCGTATTCCTGCCGATAGGTCAACAGTTGTGCGGCTTGCGCTGCGGCGGCTTGTTCGGCGGCGGCAGCGCGTTGGTGATCGATCGCCAGTTGGTCGCGCTCGCGTTGGGTTTGCGCCAGCAGTGACAGCAAAGGTTGCAGTGAGGTCATGGGGTCGGATCCTGGTGAAGTGCGGGTCAATTAGGCGAGGTGCGCATCAACCCAGCAGCACCGTGCGCAGCAGCGACACGCTGTCGGCCAGGCTGGCGGGGTGGTGCATGTCTTGCTGCAAAAACTGGGTCATCGGCGCGTGCAACCGCACCGCGTGGTCGAGATCAAGATCATGGCCCGGCACATACGCGCCGAGCTGAATCAAGTCGCGCGCTTTGTGATGTTTGGCATGCAGTTGGCGAAAGCGGCGTGCCGACTCGACGTGTGCTGGCGGTGCCACATTGGTCATCACTCGCGAGATCGAACGCTCGACGTCGATTGCGGGGTAATGGCCGGCCTCGGCCAACTCGCGCGACAGCACGATGTGGCCGTCCAAGATACCGCGCGCCGCATCGGCGATCGGGTCTTGCGGGTCGTCGCCTTCGGTCAGCACGGTGTAGATCGCGGTGATCGAGCCGCTGCCGGCCAGGCCGTTGCCGCTGCGCTCGACGAGTTGTGGCAGCTTGGCAAAGCAACTCGGCGGATAGCCTTTGGTGGCCGGTGGCTCGCCGATGGCCAGCGCGATTTCGCGTTGCGCCATCGCGTACCGCGTCAGCGAATCCATCAGCAGCAGCACGTGCTGGCCGTGGTCGCGAAAGTGTTCGGCAATCGCGGTGGCGTAGTTGGCACCCTGCATGCGCGTCAGCGGCGGCGAGTCGGCCGGTGCGGCCACCACCACCGAGCGTGCCAGCCCATCGGCACCCAAGATGTCTTCGATGAATTCCTTGACCTCGCGGCCACGTTCGCCGATCAGCCCGACCACGATCACATCGGCTTCGGTGTAACGCGCCATCATGCCCATCAACACCGATTTGCCGACCCCCGTTCCAGCAAACAAACCCAGCCGCTGACCACGGCCGACGGTGAGCACCGCGTTGATCGAACGCACCCCGGTGTCGAGCGGCGTGCGCACCGGTTCGCGGTCCATCGCGTTGATCGGGCGGCGTACCAACGGCTCGTTGTGCACCTGCGTGAGTGGGCCGCAGCGGTCCATCGGCCGGCCGTGCGAATCAACCACCCGACCCAACAGCCCAGGGCCCACCGGCAGGTGCAGCGTGCGGTCCACACTGCGCCGCCACGGGTGGCGCGCGGCCCCCAATTGCAGCGGCACCATCGGTGAGGTTTTCGGCACCACGCGCGCGCCACTGGCCAGGCCGTGCACCTCGCCGGTGGGCATCAAGTAAGTACGTGCGCCGGAAAAACCCACCACCTCGGCCAGCACCGGGCGCTGGCCTTCCATGCGCACTTCGCACACCGAGCCGACCGGCTCGCGCAGGCCGGCGGCTTCGAGCACCAGGCCGGCCACCCGCACCAGCATGCCCTGGGTTTCCAGCGGCACCGGATCGGCGGCAAACAGCTGCAAATCTTCGAGGTGCCGCGTCCAGGCGTCGGCGTAGCCAGCGACCGCAGCGCGTGCCGCCACGCCCGCGCGTGCGGCACGTTGCAGCTCACCAGTTTCGAGGGGGTCGGTGTTCATGCCGGGTCGCCGGCGGGGCGTGTTGCGGGTGGCGCATCGCCGGGCGTGGGGGACCGCGGATCGATAGTCGGCTCAGCCGACACGTCACGCAACTGGTCGTTAGACGTGTCATTCAGCGGTTCATTCAGCGGTTTCTTCAGAGGATCAACCAGCGACCTGCGTTCAACCGCTGCCGGCGCATCGGCCCAGGGTGCGTGCGATCCCAACGCCGCGCTGGCGCGCTGCCAACGGGCCGCCACGGTGGCGTCGATGGTGGCGATGTCGCTATCGACGCGGCAACCACCGCGCGCTATAGACCCGTCACCGATCAACCGTGCGCCGCGCGCGTCGATCAATTCAGCCGCGCCGAGTGCCACCAGCGGCAGGTCATCGGGATGCACCCGCAAGGTGATGTGGCGCGCCGTCAGCAACAACGACTCGACCGCCTCGGCCGCCACCGCCACCACCAGGTCCGGGCGCAACGCCAATTCGCTGCGCACGACCTGGCGCGCCATCGAAGTGGCAATTACCGCCACTGCCTGCGCCACCTGCTGCTGCAAACCATCGAGCTGCGTGCCGTGCGATTCGAGCAAGCGCCCGACCTGCGCGGTGATTTGGGTGGCGTAACTTTGTTTGAACCCATCGAGCGCGCTCAAGCCATCACGGTAGCCGTCCTGGTAACCGCCGTGGCGCGCCGCGCGCAGCTGTTCGGCCAGCGTTTGTGTCGGCGCAGCCGGCGCGCTGGCGTCGTCGGTCGGGCCGGCCTGGGTGAACGATGGAGCTGCCGCCGCGCTGGTCAACGACTCCGGTGTCCACACCGCAAACGACGTCAACTCTTCGCGCGGTATGAAGCGCGCATAGGCCGCGCTCTTCGCGGTGTCGCGCGGGGCCTGGTCTTTAACTACCCTTTTCAAGGCCTCGTTCATCGCCGCGTCGCACGCCGGTACGGATGTCGATACAGAATCCGATGCCGCTGCCGATACCGCCGCCGATACCGACGCATCTACCGCCACCGTTTTGCCGGCGCCGAATGCACCGTCCTTCGGCGACAAGAAGTCCTTGAAATCAGATGAACTCATCGTCGCCGCTGCCGTTCAGGTGGATCTGGCCTTCGTCGGCCAGGCGGCGCACGATCTTCAGCAGCTCGCGTTGTTCGCTCTCGACCTCGCTGACCCGCACCGGGCCGCGGGTGTCGAGTTCTTCGCGCAGCGATTCACCCGCCCGCGTCGACATGTTGCGGAATATTTTTTCGCGCAACTCGGGCGTGGCACCTTTCAACGCGATCACCAACGACTCGGTTTGCACTTCGCGCATCAGCGTTTGAATCGCCTTGTCGTCGAGCTGCTCCAGGTCGTCGAACGAGAACATGTTGTCCATGATCCGTTGCGCCAACTCGTTGTCGGCGTCACGTATGTAGTCGAGCACCGAAACCTCGATGCTGCCGCCCATCAGGTTGATGATTTCGGCGGCCGGTTTGGCCCCGCCCAGCGTGGCTTTGCGCAGCCGGTCGCCGCCGGCCAGCACCTCACCCATCACTTCATTCAGGTCTTTCAACGCCGACGGCTGGATCCCGTCGAGCGTGGCAATGCGCACCAGCACTTCGTTGCGCTGGCGTTCGGCGAACCGGCTGAGCACCGAGGCGGCCTGCTCGCTGTCGAGGTGCACCAACACCGCGGCGACGATTTGCGGATGTTCGTTGCGCAGCAGCTCGACTACCGTGCCCGGGTCCATCCACTTGAGCCGTTCGATGCCCGGCAGTTCGTCGGTTTTCAAAATACGCTCAATCAGCAAGTCGGCTTTGTCGTTGCCGAGTGCACGGCGCAACACGCCTTTCACGTACTCGCTGTTGTCGACCACCAATGAGCTGCTGGCAGCCGCCACTTCGACGAACCGGCCGATCACACCGTCGACCCGTTCGCGGCTGACCGATTTCATTTTCGAGATGGCCGCGCCGAGCGCCTGCACTTCTTTCGGTGCCAGGTGTTTAAACACCTCGCCGGCGTCTTCTTCGCCCAGCGACATCAACAAAATGGCGGCGTCCTCGAGCCCGTCGTCTTTGGCGTCGGCGCTCATGGCGTGTCGGCAAACCGGGCAGCGCGTACAACTGGCAGCATCACACCGGCTGGCCGTTTTTGACCCAGCCGCTGACGATGTGCGCCACCGCAGCCGGGTTCTGTTTGGTCAAGATGCGGGCAGCTTCCAGGTTGGCGCTGGCGCGTGGCGACACCAACGCTTTCAGCTCGGGTGCCGACATGCCGGGCAAGGCCAATTCATCATCGACGCGGGCGTCCAGCGTGCGACCTGGCGGCGTGGCGAATGCCGGCGGGTTGAACGCCGAACGCAAGCCCGGTCGGATCATTCCAAAAAACACCAGCAGCGCCACCAGCGACAAGCCGGCCGGCACCCACGCCGCACGCAAGGTGTCCAGCATGCCGGGCTGCGACCACCACGGGGTGTCGACCACGCTGGTCGCATCGACCTTGAACGGCGCATTGATCACGCGCACCGAGTCACCACGCTCTTTGTTGAAGCCGATGCTTTCTTGCACCAGTGCGGTCAGCTTGTCGATCTCGTCGACACCCAACGGCACGCGCGTGGTGTGGCCCTTCAGGTCGGTCACGCTGCGGTGGTTGACCACCACCGCCGCATTCAACCGCTTGATGGTGCCGGTGGCGTTGCGGGTCACGCGCACGGTTTTATCGACCTCGAAATTGGTCAGCGCTTCGCGGCGGCTGTTGGCTGCCGGGTTGGCCATCAGGCCAGCGTTGACAAGTGCGGTTTGCTGCGCAGTCAGCCCCAGCGCCGCGGCTTGTGCCGTTTGCAGTGGTACCGCGGCCGCCACCAGCGGCGCGGTCGCGGCCAGCGGCGGCTGGTTGCTGGCAGCACCCGGTATGCCAGCGGCCACCGGCAGGTTGCCGCCACCGAGTTGTTCAGTGGTTTGCTGGCTGCGCACGGTGGCCGGTGCACTCGCACCCTGGTTCGGTTTGTAGGCTTCTTCGGTCGATTCGATTTGTGCGAAGTCGATATCGGCGGTGACGTTGGCGCGCAGGTTTTCATGGCCGACCACCGGCTCGAGCAGCTCGGCAATCCGCTTGCTGTAGCCCTGCTCGATTTGCGCCACGTACTGCAGTTGTTGCGCATCGAGTCCGGCTTGCGCGCTAGCCTCGGGTGGCGATGAAATCAACGCGCCGGTTTGGTCGAGCACGCTGACGGCTTTCGGGTTCATCTCCGGCACGCTGCTGGCCACCAGGTGCACGATGCCGGCCACCTGACCACGGTCCAGCGTGCGACCTGCGTGCAACGCCAACACCACCGAAGCACTGGGCTTTTGTTGCTCACGGAAAAAACCGTTCTGGTTCGGCAGCGCCAAATGCACGCGGGCACTTTCCACCGCGGCCAGCGATGCGATCGATCGGCTCAACTCGCCCTCGAGGCCGCGCTGGAATGTCAACCGTTCCTGGAATTGGGTTTGCCCAAAACGCGCGGTGTCCATCAGCTCGAAGCCGCCGACCGAGGCCTTCGGCAGGCCCGCCGATGCCAACTTCAAACGCACGTCATGCACCTTGGCTGCGGGCACCAATATCGCCGCGCCGCCTTCGGCATGGCGATAGGGAATGTTCATTTGCGAAAGCTGCGCAATGATCGCGCCGCCGTCTTTGTCCGACAGATTGGCGTACAGCACTTTGTAGTCGCCCTGGTTGCTCCAGACCAGCAACCCGATCACCACCGCCGCCAACGCCACCGCGCCTGCGCCCAAATTGAATTTGACTTTCGACGGCAGCGCGGCGAGTCGCTGCACCAGCGTGGTGTCGCCCACGGTGAGCGGTGCAGATTTCAAGGTAACGGATTGGTCCATCGGTCTCGGTCACGGCAAGGGTGGGCACAACAGCAAGGTCGAACACACCGACCGATAGCTGGCATTGTTGGTTTGCGACCCGACCCGCCAACCAGCGAACAGCAAAGCAAACGCCGCTCAGTTCGCCCCATCGCAGCGGGCCGGGTTGCCTACTATTTGCCTGAGCCACGCGGCTGCATTGCGCCGTCGGCGGGGCATGACTTTTTTCGATCCGGTGCGGCTGCGGCAGGCATCGGGGTTTGCATCGACTCGCACAGTGAGGTAATTGCGATGAATGTCACGCTCAAACCATTCGACTTTGCCCAAGCCGTGGCGCGCGCTGGCTTGACGCCGCAGGGTCAGCCCATCGGCAAAGCGCCCGGCGCGCCCGAAGGCGGCTTCCAGCAGGCACTGACGCAAGCCATGGCATCCGTCAGCGCCAGCCAAGACCAGGCCACCAGCATGCAACGCGAGGTGCAACTCGACAACCCGAACGTCAGCATCGAAGACACGATGGTCGCGATGCAGAAAGCCCAAATCGGCTTCCAAGCCACGCTGCAGGTCCGCAACAAATTAGTGCAGGCATACAGCGACGTGATGAACATGCAGGTTTGAGTGGGGTTGTTTCCCGCTGCCCGCGGCGTGTGGCGTCTTCTGCGCGTTTCGGGCTGTCGCCGTGCTGTTGCGTAGGCCAGGTTTCGGCCTAGCGCAGTCCTGCCCAATGGCCGCATTCAAGGCCTGTGGCCCCTGGCCTAAAGACCTGACGCGGCAGGGTCGGTTTTGTTTTTTCAGTTCCGCTGACATGCGGGGCACTGCGCCGGGTTCCGCCCCGGCAGGCGGGTAACTTTTATTTGCTGGTCCAAATAAACGTCACCAAAACAAACGACCTCAACACCAGCCGATTTGACTTGTCCGCTGCGGCCACACACCTACTTCAGCGGCTCTGGCACGAGAACCTTCGCCGAACTACCGCCACGGTTTCCTCACTCATGTTCAGCCGCTTGTTGTCGGCACAGCTCGGCCACTGGCCATCGTGGCGATGAACCGCAGGGTCGAGCCGTAGCGACCATTGGTTGTGCCGATTAGCGCGGTACCCGATGCGGTAGTTCGGCGCGTGTTCGGTGCCTGAGCCTCGGCCGTAGGCCTGTAGCCGCAGCGAACAGGCCAAATCGGCTGGCGTTGGGGTCTTTTGTTTTGGTGACTTTTATTTGGACCAGCAAATAAAAGTTACCCGCCCGCCG
>JAYUGJ010000042.1:0-11743 GCA_043738425.1 Burkholderiales bacterium | reverse complement strand
CATCAGCGCACACGAATACTTTTCGCAGCTGGTGCACCGGCTGTACGCACTGATAGGCGAGGTCACCGAAGACGGCTTCGTGTTCCGCGTCGATCTGGCGCTGCGGCCCAACGGCGAGTCGGGCGCGCCGGTGGTGAGCTTGCCGATGCTCGACGACTACCTGCAAGCGCACGGCCGCGAGTGGGAGCGCTTCGCCTGGTCGAAAAGTCGCGTCATCGCACCCGCCGCCAGCATCGCGTCGGTGCAGGTGCAGGCGCTGCGCCGCAGCGTCAATGCGTTTGTGTTCCGCCGTTACCTCGACTACGGCGTGTTCGAAGCGCTGCGCCAGTTGCACCGCAAGGTGCGCGAAGAAGCGCAACGCCGCGCCGCCGGCCGGCCAGCCCGCGCCAACGATGTGAAGCTGTCGCGCGGTGGCATCCGTGAAATCGAATTCATCGTGCAGCTGCTGCAGGTGGTGCGCGGCGGCCAGTTCCCTGAGATTCGCACCCGATCGACCTTGAAAGCGCTCGACCACCTGGCCGCCGGTGGCTTGATGAAGCCCGACACTGCGGTCCGCCTGGCCGAGGCGTACACCTTTTTGCGCCGCCTCGAACACCGCATTCAATACCTCGACGACCAGCAAACCCACCTGCTGCCGAGCGACGACGCCGACCTCGGCTGGATCGCCCGCAGCATGGCGCAGACCGGTCAAGCCGACGCGCGCGCGCTGCTCGACCACTTGGGCGAAACGCGCGAATTGGTGGCCGCTGAGTTCGACGCGCTTCTGCACGAAGGGCAAACCGCGCCGGACTCGGCGGCTGGCCCGCATTGCCGCACCTGCGTGTCGCCGCTGCCGCTGATGGACAGCGATGACTTCCTCGACAAGCTGCCCGGTGAGCTGGCTGCGCGCGTGCAGCAGTGGTGTTCGCAGCCGAAAGTAAAAACCCTGCGTGACGACAGCCGTGCTCGCTTGACCCGGCTGATCGCGCGCAGCGCAGAGCAGGTGAATGCGCACCGCTGCAGCGTCGACGCCGCAGTGCGTTTCATCGATTGGTTGGAGCCGCTGCTGCGCCGTGAAAGCTACCTCGCGCTGCTCGTCGAACGGCCCGAAGTGCACCATCGGCTGCTGCGCCTGCTCGACTCCGCCCGCTGGCCGATTCGCTATTTGATGCGCCACCCGGGCGTGATCGATGAGCTGGCCGATGAGCGCTTGCTGCACGGCCGCTTCGATGCCGCCACTTTCAGTGCCGAGCTGGACGCGCGCTATGCGGCGTGGGGCCGCTCGGGTCAGGTCGAAGAAGAAGCGCTGCTCGACACCCTGCGCCGCGCCCACCATGCCGAAGTGTTTCGCACGCTGGTGCGCGATGTCGAGGGCCACATCACGGTGGAGCAGGTCGCCGATGATTTGTCGGCGCTGGCCGACTCCACGCTCGCTTGCGCGCTGCGCTGGGCCTGGCAGCACTTCAAGCAACGCCACCGCGAGGTGCCGCAACTGGCGGTCATTGCGTATGGCAAGTTGGGCGGCAAAGAACTCGGCTACGGCAGCGACCTCGATGTGGTGTTTATCTACGACGACGCAGACGAGGCCGATACCGACCTGGCCAGCGAGGTATACGCCGCGTTCGTGCGCAAGCTGATCGGTTGGTTGACGTTGCGCACCGCCGCCGGTGAGCTGTTCGATATCGACACCGCGCTGCGGCCCAATGGCGGCTCGGGGCTGCTGGTCACCTCGTCGACCCGCTTCAAAAATTACCAAACCGGTCGCGGCAGCAACACCGCCTGGACCTGGGAACACCAAGCGCTGACGCGGGCCCGCTGGTGCGCTGGTCACGCCGCGCTCGCAGCGCAGTTCGAAGCGGTGCGAGGTCAGGTGTTGACCGCGCCGCGCGACGCCGCCGCGCTGCGCACCGAGGTGCAAGCCATGCGCGTCAAGCTGAGCGCGGCCCACCCCGTCAAAGACCACGCGTTCGATGTCAAACACAGCGCCGGCGGCATGATGGACGTGGAGTTCGCGGTGCAGTGGTTGGTGCTGGCGCACAGCGGCACGCATGCCGAGCTGATCCCCAACGTCGGCAACATCGCGTTGTTGCAACGTGCCGAAGCGGCAGGCTTGCTGCCGATCGGCATCGGCACCGCGGCCGCGCATGCCTACCGCGATTTGCGCCGCGCCCAGCATGCCGCGCGCCTCGACGAAACCCCTGCCCATGCGGCACCCGACACGCTGACGGCACCACGCGCAGCCGTGCTGGCGTTGTGGCAGGCGGTGTTCGGGCACGCCCGTAAAACTCCCACGCTCTGACACGCCGACGCGTGCGCGACGTCGAGCTGACATGCTGATACCCGCGCCACATCGAGCTGATACGCATTGGCGTGTGCGCGCCCGAGACCTGGCCGTTGCGCGCTGACCGCAGCGCAGCGGCACTGTCGATCGGCGTTGCGGCTTGGGTCGCCACATCACTTGCGCTGGCGACGGCGGCGCTGCTGGCATTCCTCGCCGAGCCGAGCGGCGGTGTGTCGGCCGCACCGCGTTGGGCCGACGCCATCGACTGGCAGCCTGCGCTGGCCACAACTGAGCCGTGGCGCGCCTGGAGTGCGGCTTTCGTGCACTACAGCCCACGCCATCTGCTGGCCAACCTGGCCGGTGCGGTCGGCGTGGCAGCGTTGGGTTGGGCGGCGCGCGTGCCCATGCGCAGCGCGATCGCATGGCTCATCGCCTGGCCGCTGGTGCACGTCGGTTTGTGGGTGCAACCCGATTTGTCGCACTACGGCGGCTTGTCGGGCGTGCTGCACGCAGGCGTCGCGGTGGTGGCGGTGTATTTGGGTTTTTCAGGCCTGCGCGCGCAGCGCCGCATAGGCGTTGCGGTGGTAGTCGCATTGATATTCAAACTGCTGACCGAGACACCGTGGGCCGGTGCCATCAGCCACCCGCCAGGGTGGGACATTGCAGTGGCGCCGGGCGCGCATGTCAGCGGCGTGGCCGTCGGCGCGGCGGTATCGTTGTTGGCGGAACTGCTACACCGCGTTGTTCGCGCAGCGCGCGACGCGATCGGCGCGGCCGACAGCCACGCTTGAGCTGTTCAGCCGCGAATCCGCGCCACCAACGCGGTGGTCGAGTGGCCTTCGATAAATGGCAACGCACGCGCAACGCCGCCCCAGCTGCGTACCAGCGCGGTCTCGGCCAGCGTCTCGATGTCGTAGTCGCCGCCTTTGACGTAGCACAGCGGGCGCACCCGTTGCAGCAGCGCGATCGGTGTGTCTTCGTTGAAGCCGATCACCAGATCCACACTGGCCAGCGCAGCCAACACACAGGCACGATCGGCTTCGCAGTTCAGCGGCCGCTCAGGCCCTTTGCCCAAGCGGCGCGCCGAGGCATCGCCGTTCAACCCGACCACCAAACTCGCGCCCAATGCGCGCGCGTGCGCCAGATACGTCACGTGTCCGCGGTGCAACACATCGAACACACCGTTGGTGAACACCACCGGCTGCGGCAGCGCTGCCACGCGCGATTCGATGTCGCTGGCTGCACAGCATTTGTCGAGCAACTGGTGAACAAAGTCCGTCATGGTGGGGTGCTGCGCAATAGCCTTGGCGAGCCGATTGTGGTGTGCGTTCCACCGCAACTGCGACGCCCTAGACTCGGCCGCTGTCATCGATTCCCAGGAGTCTTCCCATGCTGGTGCTGTGCGGTTCTGCGCTGTCGAATTACTACAACAAGGTCAAGCTCACGCTGTTGGAAAAAGGCGTGCCGTTCACCGAAGAGCAGGTGCTGCCGTTCAGCGGCAACGCGGCGCTGAATGCCGCATCGCCGTTGCAAAAGATTCCGTTCCTGCGCACCGAAAACGGCAGCCTGTGCGAAAGCCAAGCCATTGTCGAATACCTCGATGCGGCCTACCCGAACCCACCGCTGATGCCGAGCGATGCGTACGCGGCCGCCAAGGTGCGCGAGCTGATCACCTTCATCGAACTGCATGTGGAGTTGACCGCACGCGAGCTGTACCGCAAGGCGTTTTTCGGCGGCGCATTGACCGATGGGGCCGCAGCCGATATCAAGGTGCGACTGACGAAACATATCGAGGCCTGCAAGCAATTGCTGGTGCTCGGGCCGTATGCCGCAGGTGACCAGTTCACGCTGGCCGATTGCTCGGCCTGGGGTTGCTTGCCGCTGGTGTCCCTGGCGACCAAGTCGATTTATCGCGAAGACCTGATTGCGTCAGCCGGCATCGATTGGAAGCGCTACGACACGCTAATCAGCGAGCGCCCTAGTGCGCAACGCGTGATCGCAGACCGCAAGGCGGCGCAGTTGGCGATGGCGAGGAAGCCTGCGTAGAACACCGTGTGCCGAGCGACCGGGTGCCGAGCGACCGGGTGCCGAGCGTGTCGTTTGCGCCGTCTCCCGGTGGAGGAAATGGGCCGGGTCAGATCAGGCGGGTGCGGTAGCCGCGGTTGCGCCACGGGCCGCGGCCGCAGCGGCCATCCGCAAAGTCACTTCTTTGCGAAACCGATTCAGCTCTTGCACGGTGGCGAAGCTGCGGTCCATGAGCAGGCTCATGTTGTGCAGGATGCGCTCGACGACTTTGGTTTCCCACACCGCGTCGAACTGAATCTGTTTGTCCAGCCAGGCTTCGAGCCACACCGGGTCGGGCAGGCGGCTTTGTACGGTGTCGCGCGGAAACAGGCTTTCGTTCACATGCAGATTGGTCGGGTGCAGCGCCTGCGCGGTGCGCCGCGCGCTGGCCATCAACACACCCACTTTGGCGAACGCGGCACAAGCTTCATCGCCAAAGCGGTTAAGCGCACGCTTCATGTAGCGAAGGTACGCGCCGCCATGGCGCGCTTCGTCACGCGCCAGGGTTTCGTAGATGGCTTTGATGACCGGCTCAGCGTGCCATTCGGCAGCGCGGCGATACCAGTGGTTGAGGCGAATCTCGCCGCAGAAATGCATCATCAACGTCTCGAGCGCGGGTGCCGGGTCGAACTCGAATCGCACCTCATGCAACTCGGCTTCAGTGGGTACCAACTCCGGCCGAAAGCGCCGCAGGTACTCCATCAGCACCAGCGAGTGCTTTTGTTCTTCGAAGAACCACACGCTCATGAACGCGCTGAAGTCGCTGTCGTCGCGGTTGTCGCGCAAGAACATTTCAGTGGCAGGCAACGCGGCCCACTCGGTGATCGCGTTCATCTTGATGGTTTGCGCCTGTTCATCGCTGAGCAAGCTGGCATCGAACCGATCCCATGGAATGTCTTTGTCCATGCTCCAGCGCACGGCTTCGAGCTGCTTGAAGAGTTCGGGATAAAGCATCGACGACATGGTGGCTGCGGCTTTCTGAAACGGCGTTTCGAGTTTAGACGGGTTGACCTGTGGCGGGGCTGCGGCGGGTAACACCAGTACGGGGACGGGGCCGCTGCTCACAGCGCATCCAGATTTGCCAGCAACTGCTGCGCGTCGCGGCGGATGCGCTCGCGTTCGGTCGGTGCCATGCGCGCGATGTTGCGTGCCATCAACGCGGTGCGCGGGTTGCCAGTCAATGCGACCTCATGGCGGTCCAAGAAGTTCCAGTACAGCGTGGTGTACGGGCACAGCGGTTTGGCCGGTTTTTTGGCCGAGCCAGCCGCTGACTTCGCGTCGGGCGCGTACGTACATTGTTCGCAGTGGTTGCTCATGCGCTGGATGTACGCACCGGAGGCCACGTACGGCTTGCTGGTGAAGCGGCCGCCATCGGCATACAACGCCATGCCGGCCACGTTGGGCAGCTCGGCCCATTCGACCGCATCGACGTATACCGCCAGATACCAGGCCGCGACTTGCTTCGGCTCGATTTCGGCGATCAAACCGAACAAGCCAGTGACCATCAAGCGCTGAATATGGTGCGCATAACCGTACTGCAAGGTTTGCTCGATCGCATCGCGCGCGCAGGCCATCTTGGTGTCACCAGTCCAAAACCACGCGGGCAATTTGCGTTGGTGGCCGTAATGGTTGGCCTCGGCCATGCCCGGCATATCGAGCCAATACACACCGCGAATGAATTCGCGCCAGCCGATGACTTGTCGGATGAACCCCTCGACCCCGGCCAGCGGCGCATGGCCGGCGCGGTACGCGGCCTCAGCAGCGGCGATGACTTCGCGCGGATCGAGCAGGTGCAAGTTCAAGCTGGTGGCCAGCAGCGAATGCCAGCCGAACGGCGTGCCGGACCACATCGCATCTTGGTAATCGCCGAAATTGGGCAAGCGATCGCGTATGAATCCTGCCAGCGCCAGCAGCGCCTGCGGCCGAGTCACCGGCCACTGAAAACTTTTCAGCGAGCCAGGGTGTCCCGGAAACACGCGCGCGACATCGGCAAACACCTCGCGGGTAATTGCATCGGGCTCGAACTGCGCGGGCGGCGCAATCAAACCCGGCCCGCCTTTGGGATAGCCCTTGCGGTTTTCGGCGTCGTAATTCCACTGGCCGCCTTCGGGCTCGCCCGGTTTGGCCGCCGCCGCATCGATCAACACGCCGTATTTGCGGCGCATCTCGCGGTAGAAAAACTCCATCCGCAGGCCCGATGTGTACTTGCCGGCCCAGCGCGCAAAGTCGGCGCGCGAGCACATGAAGTGCGTGTCGTCGATCAAGCACAGCGCCACCCCGGCGTCGCGCGCGGTGGCCGCAATGTCCTGCTGCAAACGCCATTCGCCGGGCTCGGTCAGGCGCAAGGTGCCAGGTTTCAAGCGCGCGAGCTGCTGCGCCAGTCGGCCGACCAGCGTGGGCTCGGCGCTGTCGTCGAGCAACACGTACTCGACTTGGAAACCGCGCTCGCGCAACACATCGCGAAAGTGCCGCATCGCGCTGATGAACAACGCAATGCGCGCCTGGTGGCTCCAGACGTGCGCACCTTCACCGGGGGCTTCGATCATCAGCACGCGGTCGTGCGCTTTGTCGAAGTCGGCCAGCGCAGCGCTGTCCACGCTCAGCTGGTCACCGAGCACCAGCACCAGGTTGCGCACGGCGGTCATCGCGACGCCTGCCCACTGCGGCCGGCGCGGCTGGCTTCGGCACGACAACGCTCAGAGCAGTACTTCACTTCGTTCCAATTTTTGGCCCACGCGCGGCGCCACGTCATGGGCCGCTGGCATTGCACGCACGGCTTTTGCGGCAAGCTCGATTTGTTCCCGCGGAATTCGGTCTGGCCCATCGTCGTCTGCGTATTCGGTCGGTCAATTGATGCCATGTCGCCATTGTTCGATTTGCGTGCGAATGTCGGCCAGTGTGGTCAACGCAGTCACACCGTCGACCGTGCGCCGGTGCAACACCGGTGCGGCACCGCCGACCCACAACGCCACCTCCGGTGGCAACTTGCTGCGCAGTTCGGTCAGCCCATCGACCACATGGTTCGGGTTCATGCAGCCGGTGAAACCGAGCGCCACGATGTCGCAACGGTAGGCTGCCGCCGCCAGCGTGATGTCCCACACCGGCGTTTGCACGCCGAGCGAAATCACCCGCGCACCTTCAATCACGAACAGCGCCTCGGCCAGCAGCAAACCCAGGCTGTGCGGCTCATTCGGAAAGGTCGTCAACAACACCCGCGGCCGGTCGAGCGCGGCCGCATCAGGAACGCCGCCAAGGGCCTGTCGCAACACGCTTTGCAGGCATTCGATGTACGCGTGTTCTTCAAAAATCTCCAGCTGGCCGCGCATCCACGCATCGCCCACCATCGTGTTGAGGGGCACCACCACGTCGAGCACAAAGCGCGACAAACCCAAGCGCATCAGCGTTTGCAGCAGCAAGCGCCGCAATGCATCGAGGTCGTGCGTGCGCATCAACGCCAGGTAGGCGCGCAGTTCGGGGGCACTTAGCCCGCCGGTTGGTTTTCGCGGCTCGTCGACGCTGTTTTCGCTCAGGTGCAGCAACGCCTCCAGCCCCATCGGCACCAAACGGCCCGGCCGGTGGCCGCCGTCCATCAGCCGTTTCACGATGCGCAGCTTTTCAACCTGCTCCAGCGGGTAACACCGCTCGCCACTGCCATCGCGGTCAGGCTGCGGAAAACCGTAGCGGCGCTCCCACACACGCAGCGTGTCTTTGGTCAGGCCCGTGTCGCGCTCGACTGCGGCGATGGACAGCGTCAGCTGTTTGATGTCGCGGGTGGGTTCGCTCATGGCTTGGTGGTGGGGTGCACGAAAAGGATCAGCGGCAAGCTGCGACACGGTCTACGCAAGTCGCAGTGCAATGGGCGGGGCCATACGAAGTGCGGCAATATAAAGCGGCAGCATATTTTTGCCCAAGACAGGAGATAGACATGAAATACGCTTGGTCTTTGCCCCGCCGCACCGCATTCGCCGGGCCGTGTCGGGCTGTCGGGCTGGCGTGCACGCTGTGGCTGGTAGGTGCGGGCAGCGCGCAGGCAGCGGACTGCGCTGGTCTGCTGAACCGAGAGATGCCGCGCCTGCAAGATGAAAAGCCGCAAAACCTGTGTCAGTACGCGGGCAAGGTGGTGGTGGTGGTCAACACCGCGAGCTTTTGCGGCTTCACCGGCCAATACAAAGGCCTCGAAGCGCTGTACGCCCGCTACCGCGAACGGGGTTTGGTGGTGTTGGGCTTTCCGTCCAACGACTTCGGCAGCCAGGAACCCGGCAGCAACAAAGAGATTGCCGCGTTTTGCAGCAACACCTACGGCGTGAAATTTCCGATGTTCACCAAAACCCGGGTGGCATCCAACGCCGGTGCGGCATTGAGCCCGCTGTATGCCGACCTGAAGCAGCGCACCGGCGACTCGCCGCGGTGGAACTTCCACAAATATTTGGTGGCGCGCGACGGTGTCACGGTGAGCAGCTACGGCTCATTCACCGACCCCGACAACACCGCGTTCGTCGACGCGATTGAAAAACTGCTGGCCACGAAATAGCCTGCGTGCGCCTACGCCAGCCGTTGGGCATGTGGTGCCGTGTCGGCATCGCCTTTGCGATGCTTGCGATGGCCAACGCTGCGTGAACCAAAATCCGAGCTTGCTGCCATTTTTGAAACGCCTGTGCCGTGAGCCCTGTTGAACCTTTTTCACCGCCGGCGCGCAGGTCGCGCCGAATAAGTCAGCGCGCACTGGACGGGAACTCCACCGCCGGTTTGCGGTCAGTGCATGGGTACGCAGCGCGAAAACGCTGCGACCACACCCGTTTTGTGTTGCACAGCCCGTCGGCCGAACCGACCGAAATCCAGCAGCGGTTTTTTGACTCCTCCCTCCGTTTTCCGTTACTGGGCGCTGTGCAGCTCCTTTATTCATGCCGCCGACCACGCCATCGGCAGGCCACATGACGCCACGCGCGCCGCACCACGCGCGCCGCGTTGCGGTGATCGGCTCAGGCATTTCCGGCTTGGCGGTAGCCCACGCCCTTGCCGACGAAGCGCGGGTCACGCTGTTTGAAGCCGATGCCTATTTCGGCGGCCACACGCACACCGTCGACATCACGCTGGACGGCGTCACGCACGGCGTCGACACCGGCTTCCTGGTCTTTAACGAACGCACCTACCCGAACCTGATCCGCCTGTTCGGCGAGCTGCAAGTCGCCACCGCGTTGTCCGACATGTCGTTTTCCGTGCAGGTGCCCGACATTGGGCTGGAATGGAGCGGCTGCAACCTCAACACCGTGTTCGCGCAACGGCGCAATCTGCTGCGCCCGGCGTTTTGGCGCATGTTGCAAGACGTGCTGCGTTTCAACGCCTTGGCCACTGCGCTGGCCACGCGCGATGTCGACGCCGAACAGCAGCAAGCCATCGGCGATTTTTTAGCCGCGCACCGCTTCGGCGACGCGTTTCGTGACTGGTATTTCTTGCCGATGATCGGCAGCATCTGGTCGTGCCCGACCGACCAGATGCTGCGCTTTCCGATCGCCACCATGATCCGTTTTTGCCACAACCATGGCCTGCTGCAGGTGACCAACCGGCCGCGCTGGTTCACGGTGCAAGGCGGCGCGCGTCATTATGTTCAGCGGCTGTTGCAACACATTCCCGATGCACGATTGAACGCGCCGGTGCGCAGCGTGCGCAGAAGCCAGCCAGGCCGGGTTCAAGTGGCAACCGACACCGGCGTGGAGCTGTTCGACGATGTGGTGCTGGCCTGCCACAGCGACCAATCGCTGGCGCTGCTCAGCGACCCCAGCGCCGCCGAACGCGAGGTACTGGGTGCCATTCGCTACCACCGCAACCGCGCGGTGTTGCACACCGACACCACCGTGCTACCGCAGCGCCAAAGCGCCTGGGCCGCGTGGAATTACCAACGTGCTTCCCAACACACCCGAGAGCAGGCGTCGGTGTGTTTGCACTACCTGATCAACCGGCTGCAGCCGCTGCCGTTTCGCACGCCGGTGGTGGTTTCATTGAATCCGCTGCAGCCACTACGGGCCGACTCGGTGCACGGCGAGTACGACTATGCGCATCCGGTATTCGACGCCGCCGCGATTGCCGCGCAGCGCCGCGTGCCGTCACTGCAAGGCGCGGCCCACACCTGGTTTTGCGGCGCGTGGACCCGCTACGGCTTCCACGAAGACGGCCTGCTGTCGGGCCTGGCGGTGGTCGACGGGTTGCGCCAGCAATGGGCGCGCGCCGACGCACTGGCGGCATGAACACCTCGCCGTCCACCGACCCACCCGTGCCGTTGATCGGCACCGGCCAGGTGCGCCACACACGGCTGCGTCCGGTGCTGAACCGCTTTGCCTACCCGACCTATTTTTTGATGCTGCCGATGCGCCGCATGCGTGCCGCGCCGCATGCGGCTCTGGCGCGCAACCGCTTCGGCTTGATCAGCTTTTACGACCGCGACCACGGCGACGGCCGCGCCGACAGCCTCGGCTGGCTCGACGATGTGCTGCACCGCGAAGGCATCACCGATGCGCTGGGTGAAGCCTGGCTGCACTGCTACCCGCGGGTGCTCGGCCACACCTTCAAACCGGTCAGCTTTTGGTATTGCCACCGCACCGACCACACGCTGGCGGCGGTGCTGGTGGAAGTCAACAACACCTTCGGCGAGCGGCACTGCTACTTGCTGCACGGCCCGCAACTCGCGTATGGAACCGAACAGCAGGCGACCAAAGTCTTCCACGTGTCGCCGTTTTGCACCGTCGCGGGGCGCTACCGCTTTCGCTTTATGCACAGCGCCGTGGGCGGCGCGTTGAGCCGCACCGTCGCGCGCATCGACCACGATGACGAGCACGGCGCGCTGCTGCAAACCAGCGTCTCGGGTTTGCTGCAACCGGTAAATTCACGCAGCCTGCGGCACGCGTTTTTCGGCATGCCGCTGATGACGTTGGGCGTGCTGGCCCGCATCCATTGGCAAGCGCTGCGGTTGGCTCTGAAGCGGGTTCCGTTGGTGCGCAAGCCGCCGGCGCCCGGCGTGTTCGTGACCCGTTGACCGGCCCTATAAACCTGACCCGCGCGGCTCAATTCTTGGCTCTTTGTCTTGATCTCTCATTTCGGTATTTGACATGGCTTCACTCGACACGCTCCGCAGCAACCCCAGCGCCCGCACCGATCCGCCGGCATCGGCACCGGCCGCTGCACGCGCCGTCTTTCGGCTGCTGACCAACCTGAAGCACGGCACGCTCGACCTCCAACTGCCCGACGGCTGCGGCATGCATTTCGGCAGCGTGGCCAGCGCCATCGACGGCAGCACCCCCGAGCCCGGTTTGCGTGCGGCCATGCGCTTGGTGAACTGGAATGTGTGCGGCGCCACCATGCGTTCGGGCGATATTGGATTTGCCGAAACCTACATCGCGGGTGACTGGACTTCGCCCGATCCGGCGA
>JAYUGJ010000041.1:0-1594 GCA_043738425.1 Burkholderiales bacterium | reverse complement strand
ATTCGGGCCGATGGCGATGAAGCCGCTGGGCCTGAAGGAGATCGCCGATGAACTCGGCATCCACGAGTCCACCGTTTCGCGGGTCACCAACAACAAATTCATCGCCACACCCAGCGGTGTGTTCGAACTGAAGCATTTTTTCTCGCGGGTGATGGTGACGGCCAACGGCAGCGCCTGTTCGGGCACGGCCATCCGCGGGCTGCTGAAGGACCTGATCGCGGCCGAGGCACCCGATGCGCCGCTGTCCGATGCCGAAATCACCCGTCAGCTGGCCCAGCAGGGGCTGGTGGTGGCCCGGCGCACCGTCACCAAGTACCGGCAGCTGCTGCGCATCGACGCGGTGGGCCGGCGTCGCCGCCAGACGTAGCGGGCGCCTCGTGCAGTGCCGGGCACATCACTTGCCAATCGTTACATCAACAGCAGCACCGAGCCGCTGCGGCTGAGACGGATAGCCGTTTTTCCTACGAACCTGTGGAGTCCCCATGAACACCGACATGGCGCTGATCGATCGCTGGCCGCATTCGGTCACGCTGGACATTGCCGTCCTCTATGACCGCAGCGTGCCGGATCGGCGCAGTTACCGCTTGGCGCCGTCCGACTGCGCGCCGGAGGTTCGCGTGCTGATACCGCAGCACACGGGCGAGCCGCTCGAACTGCAGCGCGTGCGCTGGTCGGAACTGCCGGGCGGCACGCTGTACCAGCGCAGCCTGAACGTGCTGGCTCTGCACCTGTTCGGCGCGGTCGCGATGCCGCCGCGTGTGCGCGGCGCGCCGCTGTGGCAGCACATCAGCGTCGGCATCTCGACCGATCACCACAGCGCACACCAGATCCAATTCGAACTGGATGTCGTCGACGACACGCACGCGACGCTGCGCTACCGCTGTCACCCCCAGCAGCCGCGGGTGGGCCGTGCGTTGGCGCTCGACAGGCTCGACGCCGACCCGCTGCGTGCGCTGTTGCGGGTGGGAGCAACGCGTGTCCGGCCCGTGCTGATGCGCAGCGCGGCGCCAATGCGCGGCACGCTGAATCCAAGACACGTGCCCGCAGCGCCGGAGAGAGCGCAGCGCGCTTGACCCACTCCACACCATGAGGCTGCCGTGATCGCCGTCATCATCTGCGCCCGCAACGAGGCAGCACAGCTCGCCGCTTGCCTGCGCGCAGTGCGTGAAGCCTCGCGCCGCCGGCGGCTGGGCGGTGAGGCGGTGCTGCGGCTGGTGGTGCTCGACAGCTGCACGGACGGCAGTGCCGACATCGCCCGCGATTACGGTGTTCACACGCTGCGCCTGCAGGTCGGCAACGCCGACGCAGCGAGAGCACGGGGCGCCCAGTGGGCCACCGACCGCGGCGCGCGCTGGCTGGCCTACACCGACGCCGATTCGGTGGTCGCACCCGACTGGTTGTCGGCACAACTGGCACCATCGCCTGGCCCCAACAGCCACCCCGTGGCTGACGCGGTCAGCGCATGAACGCCACACGCCTGCCGACCCGGCTTTCTTGCCAAGCGGCGAGCCTGTCGATCAGCGCCTGCGGATCGACAGGCTTGGTGTAGTGGTGGTCGAAGCCTGCGGCCTGCGAGCGGCGCTGGTCTTCTTGC
>JAYUGJ010000040.1:0-85249 GCA_043738425.1 Burkholderiales bacterium | reverse complement strand
GTGCACGGCGCGGTGGGCGGCATCAGCGAGAGCGACATCAACCTGGCGATTGCTTCCAAAGCGGTGATCATCGGTTTCAACGTGCGGGCCGACGCGAATGCGCGCAAGCTGGCCGAACACAATGGCGTCGACATCAAGTACTACAGCATCATTTATGACGCGGTGGACGAGGTGAAGGCGGCGATGACCGGCATGCTGGCACCCGAGCAGCGGGAAGAAACCATCGGCACCGCCGAGATTCGCACCGTGTTCGTGGCCTCGAAGATCGGTACGGTGGCCGGCTCGATGGTCACCGCCGGCTTGGTGCGCCGTGGTGCGCGGTTCCGCTTGCTGCGTGACAACGCGGTGATCTACACCGGCGAAATCGAATCGGTGCGCCGCCTGAAAGACGACGTGCGCGAGGTCGCCTCCGGCTTCGAATGCGGTATCAAGCTGAAGAATTACAACGACATCGCCGAAGGCGACCAGTTGGAGTTCTTCGAGGTGAAGGAAGTCGCCCGGTCGTTGTAGGCGCTCTCTCCCCAGCCTGCAACCCCGCCCCTCGCAAACCGGGCGGGGTTTGCATTTACGCCATGCACCACACGGCCCGAGCGGTCGAACGACCCACGAGCTAGCGCACGATGAAACACAAGCGTTCCATACCCAACCGCGGCTTCCGCGTCGCCGATCAGATTCAGCGCGACATTGCTGTGCTGATCCGCGACCTGAAAGATCCGCGCGTTGGCATGGTGACGGTGCATGCGGTCGAGGTGACTCCCGACTATGCGCATGCAAAGGTATTTTTTTCGGTGCTGATCGGCGACGCGGTGGAGTGCGAAATCGCGCTCAACGAAGCGGCCGGCTTTTTGCGCAACGGCTTGTTCAAGCGGCTGCAAATTCACACCGTGCCGACGCTGCACTTTCACTTCGATCGCACCACCGAGCGGGCGGCGGAGTTGAGCTTGCTGATCGCCGCAGCAAACGCCACCCAGGCGAAGGACGACTGAGGTGATGTCGTCTGCGCGCATACGCACGCCACGCCGCGCGGTACATGGCGTGCTGCTGCTCGACAAACCGCTGGGCCTGTCGAGCAACGACGCGCTGATGCAAGCCAAACGGTTGTACCGCGCGGAAAAAGCCGGCCACACCGGCACGCTCGATCCGCTGGCCACTGGCTTGCTGCCGCTGTGCTTTGGTGCGGCCACCAAGTTTTCGCAAATCGGACTCGACGCCGACAAGTCATACCAGGCCACGCTGCGATTGGGCGTGACCACCACCACCGGCGATGCGGAAGGCGAGGTGCTGCAGCGCGCTGAGGTGCGGGTCTCACGCGCCGACGTCGAAGCTGCGTGTGCCAGGTTTATAGGGCCGATCGCGCAGGTGCCGCCGATGTATTCGGCGTTGAAACGCGACGGCAAGCCGCTGTACGAATACGCCCGCGCTGGCATCGAACTGGAGCGCGACGCGCGCTTGGTGGTGATCCATGGCATCGAGATCGCCGAGCAGTTACGCGGCAGTCTGGGTAATGGCAACGGCAATGGCAACGGCAACGGCAACGGCAACGGCAACGGCAACGGCAACGACACCGGCACCGGCAACGAATGGACGATCAACGTGCGCTGCAGCAAAGGCACCTACATCCGCACGTTGGCCGAAGACATCGGCCGCGCGTTGGGCTGTGGCGCGCACTTGAGCGCGCTGCGCCGCACCGGCAGCGGGCCGCTGACTATGGTCGGTGCGCACACGCTGGACGCGCTGACTGCGATGACCGAAGCCGAGCGCGACGCGTTGCTGCAAGCCACCGACAGCCTGATCGCCGATTGGCCGCTGGTGCGCTTAGGTGCCGAAGACGCTGCGCGTTTTTTGAGTGGCGTGCGCCGCCGCCTGCCGCTGCCGAACACGCCCCATGTGCGGGTGTTCGGGCCCGAACCGAAAGCCTTTCTTGGTGGCGGCCACATCACTGGCGGCGAATTGATTTCCACCCGGCTGCTCAGCCCGGTAGAGGTGCAAGGCCTGTTGAGTGAAAACGCAAAACCATCTGAAAGCACGGCCGCAAGCGACGCTGCGCCGGCCCAGACCCCGATCCCCATTCCAGCTATGAACGAAGTGAGTACGACATGACCCGACAGATCCGCAACATCGCCATCATTGCCCACGTGGACCATGGCAAGACCACCATGGTCGACCAACTGCTGCGCCAAAGCGGCACCTTCCGGCAAAACGAGAAGGTGGCCGAGCGCGTGATGGACAGCAACGACCTCGAAAAAGAGCGTGGCATCACGATCCTGTCGAAGAACTGCGCGGTCGAATGGAAGGGCACGCACATCAACATCGTCGACACGCCGGGGCACGCTGACTTCGGCGGCGAGGTCGAGCGCGTGCTGTCGATGGTCGACAGCGTGTTGTTGCTGGTCGATGCGGTCGAAGGCCCGATGCCGCAAACCCGTTTCGTCACCAAGAAGGCACTGGCGCTCGGTTTGAAGCCGATCGTCGTGATCAACAAGGTGGACCGTCCCGGCGCGCGCACCGACTACGTCATCAACGCGACCTTCGATTTGTTCGACAAGCTCGGCGCGACCGAAGAACAGCTCGACTTTCCGGTGGTGTTCGCCTCCGGCCTGAACGGCTGGGCCTCATTGACCGCGAACGACAAGGGTGCCGATTTGTCGCCGCTGTTCGACGCCATGCTGGCCCACGTGCCCGCGCACGAAGGCAGCCCGACCGATCCGCTGCAGCTGCAAATTTGTTCGCTCGATTACTCCAGCTATGTCGGTCGCATCGGCATCGGCCGCATCAACCAGGGCACGCTGAAACCGATGCAAGAAGTTGCGGTGTACAGCGGCCCTGACAGCACGCCGTTCAAAGCGCGGGTGAACCAGGTGCTGAAGTTCGAAGGCCTCGAGCGCCAGCAGGCCACCGAAGCCGGGCCGGGCGACATCGTGCTGATCAACGGCATTGAAGGCATCGGCATCGGGGTGACGCTGACCAGCTTCGACAACCCGCTGCCGCTGCCGATGTTGATGGTCGATGAACCGACGCTGACGATGAATTTCTGTGTCAACAACTCGCCATTGGCCGGCCGTGAAGGCAAGTTCATCACCAGCCGCCAGCTGCGTGACCGGCTCGACCGCGAGCTGCAATCGAACGTGGCGCTGAAAGTGAGTGACACCGACGAAGACGGTATTTTCGAGGTGATGGGCCGCGGTGAATTGCACCTGACCATCTTGCTGGAAACCATGCGCCGCGAAGGATACGAGTTGGCGGTGTCGAAGCCGCGGGTGGTGTTTCGCCAGGTCGGCGAAGAGCGCCACGAGCCGATCGAACTGGTCACCGCCGACGTCGAAGACCAGCACCAAGGCGCAGTGATGCAGGCGCTCGGCGAACGCCGGGCCGAGCTGGTCAACATGGAACCCGATGGCACCGGCCGCGTGCGGCTCGAGTACCGCATTCCGGCGCGCGGCCTGATTGGTTTTGCCAACGAGTTCATGAACCTGACGCGTGGCACCGGTTTGATCAGCAATATCTTCGACAGCTACGAAGCCTACAAAGGTGAGATCGAGGGCCGCAAACAAGGCGTGCTGATCAGCCAGGACGATGGCGAAGCGGTGACCTATTCGCTGGGCAAGCTCGACGACCGCGGCCGCATGTTCGTCAAAGCCGGTGACCCGTTGTACGAAGGCATGATCGTCGGCATCCACTCGCGCGACAACGATTTGGTGGTCAACGCGGTGCGCGGCAAGCAGCTCACCAACTTCCGCGTGTCAGGCAAAGAAGACGCGATCAAGATCACGCCGCCGATCATCTTGACGCTGGAAACCGCGGTCGAATTTATCGCCGACGATGAGCTGGTCGAGATCACGCCGAAGTCGATCCGCCTGCGCAAACGCCACCTGAAAGAGCACGACCGCAAGAAGGCGTCGCGCGACAACGGTTGAGTGCTGCAGTCCGAATGGGCCGTGTCAACCCGGGCGGTTGATGCGGCTTTTTTCCATGCCGACAAGCTTATGCGGCGCATGCGCATGGTTCAGCGGGCCGTGGCCGCCACCGGTGTGCATGTCGGCACCGGTGCTAATGGCACGCCGCACGTAGAGCCGCGCCAGCCTGACTGCTTCCGGCAGCGATTGCCCCAGCGCCAAATAGGCCGCTATTGCCGACGACAGCGTGCAGCCGGTGCCATGCAGATTGCGGCTGCGCAGGCGCGGTGACTGGAAGCGCTGCACTGGCTGGCCGGGTATGGCCAGCACATCGGTGATTTTTTCGCCGGGCAGGTGCGCACCTTTCAGCAGTACCGCGCGGGCACCCATCGCCAACAGGTCGTGCGCCGCGTCGATCAACCCAGCCGCCGTGGTGATTTTTCGTCCCAGCAACAGCTCGGCTTCGTCGATGTTGGGTGTCACCACCGTGCAGCGGTGCAGCAGCTCGCGCACCAGCACCTGCACGGCTTCGATGCCCATCAACCGGTCGCCGCTGGTGGCCACCATGACCGGGTCGAGCACGACCTGTTGCATGCGATGGCGATCGATGGCCGAGGCGACCATGCCGACCGCCCCAGGCGTATGCAGCATGCCGATCTTTACCGCGTCAGCGCCGATGTCGTCCATTACCGCGTTGATTTGAGCTTCCAGTATCGCCAGCGGAATGTCGTGGATGGCGGCGACGCCGAGCGTGTTTTGTGCCGTCACTGCGGTGATCGCGGTCATGCCGTAGCAGCCCAGCGCGCTGAAGGTTTTAAGATCTGCTTGAATGCCCGCCCCACCACCGCTGTCGGACCCGGCAATGGCCAAAACCCGCGCGTACCGCTGCTGTGATTGCGGCATTGAACCGCCCGCCTCGGCAGACTTTTGGGGCACTGTGTGAGTCGATTTCATCTTGAAAATTATGCGTGCCACCGAGCCGTGTGTCGTCACCTCTGCGCGTGGATGTTGCGGTTGAACCTGTCCTGTCAAGCCGATGGCAGCTGACCGCGCAGTCGCAGTCGTACTCGGCTGCGGTCTGATGGGCCGCTTGCTGGCCTGCGAGTTGGCGGCCGCGGGTTGGCTGGTGGATGTGTACGACGCATCGCCTGCCGATCGGCCGGCCTCTGCAGCGCACGTCGCAGCCGCCATGCTGGCACCGCTGGCCGAATCGGCCGTGACTGAGCTCGGCGTGGTGCGCATGGGCTGCCACAGCCTGGCGCGCTGGCCGGCGTTGATTGCCGCGCTCGAAGCGCCGGTCTACTTTCAGCAAGCGGGCACGCTGGTGTTGTGGCACCGGCAAGATGCAGCCGAGGCGGCGCGCTTTCAACAGCAACTCGCCGCCACTGCACACCAGGTGCCTGGGCTGCCAGCGATGCACCTGCTGGCTGCGCGCGGCATCGCCGAACTGGAACCCGCCATTGGCGAGCGTTTCGCGCAAGGCTTGTACCTGCCCGGTGAAGGCCAACTCGACAACCGCGAGTTGCTGCCCGCGTTGCTGCAACGCATGCGCGCTCTGAACGTGTTGGTGCACTGGGCCAGCCCGCGTGCACCGGCCGACTTTGTTCCACACGACACCGACTGGCTGTTCGATTGCCGCGGCCTCGGTGCCCGCGATGCCTGGCCCGCGTTGCGTGGTGTGCGCGGCGAGGTGATGCGCGTGCATGCACCCGAGGTCAGTTTGAGTCGCCCGACGCGGCTGCTGCACCCGCGCTATCCGCTGTACATCGCGCCGAAGCCGGGTGGTGTGTTCGTGATCGGGGCGACCGAAATCGAGTCCGACGACACCTCGCCCGTCAGCGTGCGATCGACGCTTGAGTTGTTGAGCGCGGCCTATGCGGTGCACCCCGCATTCGGCGAGGCGCGTGTGCTCGAGCTCGGTGCGCAATGCCGCCCCACGCTGCGCGACAACCTGCCCGCACTGCGCTGGTTGGGCCCACGCCGTTTGCAAATCAACGGCTTGTACCGCCACGGTTTTCTCATCGCACCGGCCATGCTCGATGTGGTGATGGAGCACGTCAACGCAGGCCGCAGCGCTTTGGCCGAATGTTTTACGCTGCGCAGTGAAAACCTGACTGCGTGACCCAATGAAGGTACACATCAACCACACCGTGCATGAGATGGCCACCGACGCCACCTTGGCCGACGCGATTGCCGTGCTGCAACCCACGCCGCCGTTTGCCGCTGCGGTCAATATGCAGTTCGTACCGAACACGCAGTACCAACAAACGGCGCTGAAATCTGGTGACCGCATTGACGTCATCGCACCGCTGACCGGCGGTTGAAATGAAACCACCTGATCTGTGACCCTGCCGATCCGTGTCGCGGTGCCGTGGCCGAAACATGTCGCTAACCAAGTGAAACCATGCCCATGAACGACGCCGCACTGAGACCACCCGCAACCGCCGATGCACTCGTGCTCTACGGACAAACGTTTCAAAGCCGGTTGATGTTGGGCACGTCGCGCTATCCGTCGCCGCAGGTTTTGGAAGATGCGGTACGCCGCGCGCGGCCTGCGATGTTGACCGCATCGTTGCGCCGCCAGGGTGCGTTGGGTGCCGATGCGGGCAACGCGTTTTGGACGCTGCTGCAAAGCCTGGGCGTGCCGGTGTTGCCCAACACCGCCGGTTGCCACAGCGTGCAAGAGGCCATCACCACCGCCCAAATGGCCCGTGAGGTGTTTGCCACGCCCTGGTTGAAACTGGAATTGATCGGCGATGACTACACGCTGCAGCCCGACACGCTGAAGCTGGTCGAAGCCGCTGAGTGGTTGATCAAAGACGGTTTCCAGGTGCTGCCGTATTGCACCGAAGACCTGGTGGTCTGCCAGCGCCTGGTCGATGTCGGCTGCCAGGTCGTCATGCCGTGGGCCGCACCGATCGGCACCGGCCGCGGCCCGGTCAACCCGTATGCATTGCAAATGTTGCGTGAACGATTGGCGGTGCCGATGCTGGTCGATGCCGGCCTCGGTCGGCCCTCGCACGCCTGCCAGGTCATGGAGTGGGGCTACGACGGTGTGTTGCTGAACACCGCCGTGGCGCTGGCGCAGCACCCGGTGGACATGGCCGGTGCGTTTGCCGACGCGGTGCTGGCGGGCCGCGCCGCGTTTCGTTCCGGTGCGATGGCCGAGCAACACGCCGCGCAGCCCAGCACGCCGGTGCTGGGTACGCCGTTTTGGCACCACGAGTGAGCGCGTGGATCGACGCGATGGTGCAAGCCATCGTCGACAAACACCGCGCCAGCGTCGGCCTGCCAGCGTCCGACCCGTCGGTAACGCAATACCGCCGCGACGATGCGGTTTATCGCGCAGCCAAACAGGCCAGCCGCGCGCTCGGCTTCATCGACGCCGATGCCGAATGTGTGGCGTGCGCGTGGGCTGCGCAAACGCAGCGCAACGGCAGCTTCAACGCCGCCGACTGGCCGGATACGCCGTGCGACTTCGACCTCGCGCCGCAGCCGCGCGGCACCGGCTTTGCGCCGTGCCCGAAAGCGTTGGGCCTGTATGCGGTGTTGCCCGACGCCGCATGGGTCGCGCGCATGGCGCGTGCGGACGTGCCCACGGTGCAGCTGCGCTTCAAGTCAGACGACGCCCGCGCGGTGCAGCATGAAGTCGATGCGGCAGTCGCAGCGGTGCGCGGCACCGGTGCGCTGCTGTTCATCAACGACCACTGGCAAGCGGCCATCAACGCCGGCGCGTATGGCGTGCACCTGGGGCAGGAAGACATCGCCGCAGCCGACCTCGACGCGATTTGCGCAGCCGGTTTGCGCTTGGGTTTGAGCAGCCACGGCTACGCCGAAATGCTGCGGGTCGAGCGGCTGAACCCGAGCTACATCGCGCTCGGTGCGGTGTACCCGACCACGCTCAAGGTGATGCCTACCGCGCCGCAGGGCCCGGGTCGCCTTGCGGCGTATGCGCGGCTGCTGCGCGACCACGCGTTGGTCGCCATCGGCGGTATCGATGCGCAGCGTTTGCCTGCGGTGCTGGCCAGTGGCGTGGGCTCGGTGGCAGTGGTGCGCGCATTGCTGAGTGCCGCGCAACCCGAACGGGTCGCCGCCGAATGGATCGCTGCCATCGGACCAAGCCGATGAATGCCCATCAGCCGCAACAGCCGCCACACCAGCCACCTTCGGTACTTGCATTCGATGTGTTCGGCACGGTGGTCGATTGGCACGGCGGCGTGGCGCGCGCGGTAGATGCGTTGGCTTTGCCGGTGGACGGCAGCACCTTCGCACTGGCTTGGCGGGCGGGCTACGCGCCGGCCATGCAGCGCGTCGCGTCGGGCGAGCTCGGCTGGACGCTGCTCGACGACTTGCACCGCCTGGTGCTCGATGAGGTGTTGGCGCAGTTCCACATCGCGCAGCTGAGCGACGCCGACAAGCGCCAACTCAACCAGGTGTGGCACCGACTCGACGGCTGGCCCGACGCGGTGGCAGGCCTCGCACGCCTCAAACGCCGCTACATGGTGTGCACGCTGTCGAACGGCAATTTGGGTCTGCTTGCCGACCTGTCCAAGCACGCTGGTTTGCCTTGGGACTGCATCTTGTCGGCCGAGGTTTTTCGCGCCTATAAACCTGACCCTGCAACCTACCGAGGTGTCGCGCGGGTGTTCGGCGTGCGGCCCGATCAGGTGTTGATGGTCGCGTCGCACCACGACGACCTGAGTGCCGCGCGAGCCTGCGGCCTGCAAACCGCCTACATCGAGCGCCCGCACGAATACGGGCCGAATCGGCACCCGGTCGAGGTACCCGATTCCGCACCCGATGCCGCACCCGTTTTCCACGCTGACAGCATCATCAAGCTGGCCACCCAATTGGGTTGCTGAGGCACGCGCCAAAAGCGCTGAAAAGCACTGTCGCCCACCCACATTCGCCACGATTCACCGACCTCGACGCGGTCGAAGCTCGGTATACTTTGCGGCTGTTCCTCGATAGCTCAGTTGGTAGAGCGCCGGACTGTTAATCCGTAGGTCCCTGGTTCGAGCCCAGGTCGAGGAGCCAATCAACACCAGAGTCAGCACGCAAACGCCTGCTGACTTTTTTGTTTTCTGGATGTGGCTGGTGCCAGCCTGGTGCTCGGCCGGTGCTCGTTTTTCAGCAATTGAGGTTCACTCACCGAGGTGCCCTCGTGTGGCGCAACAGCAGCATCGGTCTGCGAAATCGGGCCAACTTCAACTTCGGTTACGCCGGGCCACCCGTTCCAGCGCGGTCAGCTCGACGGCTTTTTTATCTTCCACGGCGTGCAGCGATGGGCCAGCTGGGCCTTGCACCGCCGGTTGATCCTCACGGCCAGCGCGTTGTCGTCGCTGTCACCCTTGAACGGGGTCCCGTTCAGGGTGCCGCAGGCGGATCGGCCAGCGCCTGGGCAACCAGTTGCAGTGCGGCGGCGCATTCGGCTCGGGTGGTCGGTCCGCCCAGGCAAATGCGCACTGCATCGGGTGGATCGCCGTCGGTTGAAAAGGCCGAGCTGGCGACTGCGGCTACGCCCATCTTGCGCAGACAGGTGGCCAGGTCTGCGGTGGCGCTGTTCCAGGCCGACGTGATCGGCAGCCACAGATGAAAGCAACTCGGCTGGGCCTGAAAGGCATGGGGTGCCAGGTGTTGAATGGCCAATGCCTGGCGCGCCGCCGACTCGGTTCGCACCGCCTGCAACACGGCCTCGGCCGTGCCATCGCTGATCCAGCGGGTCGCCAGCGCGTTGGTGACGGGTGAGGCCATCACGGTGGTCGCACGCAACGCACCGGCCAGCCGCTGCGACTGGCGCGCATTCGGCGAACAGACGAAGGCGGCGCGCAAACCCGCGCCCAGGCACTTGCTCAAGCCGCTGATGTAGTACGTCAGATCGGGTGCCAGGCTGGCCAGCGGCGGTGACCGTTCAAGCGGCAGCATGCCGTATGCATCGTCTTCGATGATCGGCACGCTGTAGCGCAGCGCAATGTCGGCCAGCGCTTCACGCCGCCGCCAGCCCATCGTCAAGGTGGTCGGATTCAGCATCGTCGGGTTGCAGTACAGCGCCTTCGGCTTCAATGTTTTGCAGGCGTGTTCGAAAGCCGCCGCACTCGGGCCTTCGGCGTCGAGCGGCAAGGCATGCAGCACCACGCCGAGCTGCGTGGCGATGGCCTTCAGCCCGGGGTAGGTCAGTGCCTCGACACATATCAGCTCGCCGGGCCGCGCCAGCTGAGATACCAGCGCGGCCAACACGCTGTGGATGCCCGGTGCAATGAGCACCCGACTGCTGTCGCAGCGCGGCACGAAGCCTTGCAGCCAGTGCACCGCGGCGGCTTTGTCGTCGGCGCTGCCGCCGAAGTCTTGGTAGCGCAGCAGCGCACTCAGGTCGGCATGCCGCAGCACCTCGGCTGCGCTTTCGCGCATGCGCAAAAGCAGCGCCGGGTCTTGCGGCTCGGGCGGCAGGTTCATCGTCATTTCAGCCGCGCTGCCGCCGCGCAATGGCACGCTCGGCACCTGGCTGCGCACGCTGGTGCCCCGGCCTGGGCGTGAGGTGATGAGCCCGCGTTTTCGCGCCTCGGCGTAGGCGCGTGCCACGGTCGTGTAGTTCAGGCTGAGCTCGCCGGCGAGGTCGCGCAGGGTGGGCAGCCGATCACGCGGTGCCAGGCGGCCGGTGCGCAGGTCGTCGGCAATCAGGTCGGCGATTTGCAGGTAGGCCGGTTGAGCGTGGCTTTGCAGTTGGCGCAGCCAGTGCGCAGGCGCTCTCAACACGCGGACGTCGAACGGTGAGGGCAATACATGGGCAAAGTTGATCGCATCGTTTGTGCCACCTGTACTCACGCAGCGGCAGCCCACGCAACGGCGGCCTATGCCTCGCGGCCATTGCCCTGCGCAGGTGCGCGCTGCGCTATTGATCGGAGGCATTGATCGCAGGCATCGGCTCCGGCTTGGTGCGGTGTGCGGGCGCAACCTGGGCTGGGCGCTCAGCGCAAATCAGTGCAATTCAGCGCGGCGCGCGGCAGCGCGCTCGGCACGCCTGGGCCAGCGCGCAACCGTGCGCATGCACTGCGGAGGAACCGCACCGCACCGCACCGCCTGGCGCTTGGCACAAACGATGCAATGCATCAACGCTGCGCAACCGGTGCGCGGCATTCCACTTGCGGAGAAAACACATGCCCAAAGTCACGCGCCCTGCCAATATCAAAGGCGATTTTTTTGTCGATTACGAAGAGAAAGTTTTCGAGGACGTGAAGGCCGATCCGGGTGAAAAAGCGCTGGTTACTTTTCACACCGTAGCGTTCGAAGGCTCGATTGGTTTCGTCAACATGCTGCAAGCCACCCGGCTGCAACGCAAAGGCTTCGAGACCTCGATCCTGTTGTACGGGCCGGGCGTCACGCTGGGCGTGCAACGCGGTTTTCCGAAGCTGGGCGACGAGGCTTTCCCGGGTCACCAGAACTTCAACAACACGCTGACCAAGTTCATGGCCGAAGGCGGCAAGGTGTATGCCTGCCGCTTCGCGCTGCAAGCGCTGTACGGTCATGGCGAGGGCGCGCTGATCGAAGGCATACGGCCAATCAACCCGCTCGATGTGCTCGACATCATCTTGTTGCACCGCAAGGCGAATGCGTTCATCTTGGACACCTGGACGCTGTGATGGCCCGCGCATGGGTGAGCTGCTGCGGCGCACTGCCGCAGCAAAAAATTTGGCCGAGTCGCCATGAACACCTCACCCTGAGCGCGGCGCGGTGACTGCGCCGATGCAGGTCGTGCGTGCGGCGGCGGTGCAACTCAGCCCCGACTTCGAGTCGGCCCACGGCACGCTCGACAAGGTCTGCAGTGCGGTCGACGATGCCGCCCGGCAGGGCGCGCACATCGTCGTGTTCCCGGAAACCTGTGTGCCGTATTACCCGTACTTTTCGTTTGTGCGGCCGCCGGTGGCTTCGGGCGCGGACCACCTGCGTTTGTACGAAGGCGCAGTCGTCGTGCCCGGCCCGGTGACCGAGGCGGTGGCCGCGCGGGCGCGGGCCCACGGCATCGTCGTGGTGCTCGGCGTCAACGAGCGTGACCACGGCAGTCTGTACAACACGCAACTCATTTTTGATGGCACAGGCGCGTTGCGCTTGAAGCGCCGCAAGCTCACGCCGACCTTTCATGAGCGGATGATTTGGGGCCAGGGCGATGCGTCGGGCCTGCAGGTGATCGCCACGCCCATCGGCCGCATCGGCGCGCTGGCTTGCTGGGAGCACTACAACCCGCTGGCGCGTTATGCATTGATGGCGCAGCACGAGGAGATTCACTGCGCGCAGTTTCCGGGCTCGTTGGTCGGGCCGATTTTTGCCGACCAGATCGACGCGACGATTCGCCACCACGCGCTCGAAGCCGGCTGCTTTGTCATCAACGCCACCGGCTGGTTGACCGATGCGCAAATCACCGCGGTCACGCCAGATGTCGCGTTGCAAAAAGCGCTGCGTGGCGGCTGCCACACCGCCATCGTGTCGCCCGAAGGGGTGCACCTGGCACCGCCGTTGCGTGAAGGCGAAGGCATGGTGATCGCGGACCTTGACATGGGCTTGATCACCAAGCGCAAACGCATGATGGATTCGGTCGGCCACTACGCCCGGCCTGAGTTGCTGAGCTTGCTGATCAACGACCAGCCGCTGGCCGCCATGCGGCCGATGAATAGTTACGGCAACCACGCCGACCACGGCAGCCGTGCGGCGGGCGCGGTGCCGGTCGACGCCGCCGCCATGGCGGTGCAGCCGACGCCGGTGGTGTCAAGGGTGGCCCAGCCTGCGGCGGCATCCGGGTTGCCACTGAACCGCGACCACACCGAGGCCGCGCCATGAGCCGGATGCCGGGCGAACCGTTGCCAGCGCAGGCCGCCCGGCAGCTGCTGACCGAGTTGCAATCGGTCGGCCTGCGGCTGGCGGACCCGACCGCTGCGCACGGCGGGGTGGCCAGCCGCAAAGGCGGCGCGGGCCCGTCGGACCACAAAGCCATCACGGTCGAAGGCCACACCATCATGGTGCCGGTGCACACCGCCAGCGCGTGGCGCTCACCGTTCGTCGCGGCCGCACCCGATGCCGATGGCCGCAGCGTGTTGCTGCGCGGCACGATTCCGATCGGTCGCATTGAATTTCCTAAGTCGCCGCGCTTTTATGAATTGACCACTGCCGATGGCACGCCGTATTCACACATCGCGACGCTGCACGGCGCGGATGTGTTGGCGACCACGGTGCTGCAAAACTGCATTCGCTACGCCAGCCGCACCAAGACCTGTCAGTTTTGCGCGATAGGCCAGTCGCTCGCCGCGGGCCGCACGGTGGCGCACAAAACGCCGGCACAGCTGGCCGAAGTGGCCGCGGCCGCGGTGCGCCTGGATGGCGTGAAGCACATGGTCATGACCACCGGCACGCCGAACGCCACCGACCGCGGCGCGGCCGTGCTGTGCGACAGCGCACGTGCCATCAAAGCCGCGGTTGACTTGCCGCTGCAAGCGCAGTGCGAGCCGCCCGACAACGATGTCTGGTTTCAACGCATGCAAGATGCGGGTGTCGACACGCTGGGCATGCACCTCGAAGCGGTCACGCCGGCGGTGCGCGCACGCATCATGCCGGGCAAAGCCAGTGTGCCGATAGCGCGCTACCTGCAAGCGTTCGAGGCGTCGGTCGAGGTGTTTGGTCGCGGTCAGGTCAGCACCTACATCTTGGCCGGGTTGGGCGACACCGAGGCCGCGATCCTGTCGATGTCGCACCAGCTGTTGGCGTTGGGCGTGTACCCGTTTGTGGTGCCGTTCGTACCGATCAGCGGCACGCCGCTGGAAGACCATCCGCCGCCCAGCGCTGCATTCATGCAGTCGTTACTGGCGCGCTTGGGCACCATGGTGGCCGCCGCCGGGCTGCGTTCGGCAGACATCAAAGCAGGTTGCGGCAAATGCGGCGCGTGCTCGTCGCTGTCGGTGTACGAAACCGCGGCCGATGCGCGGGGCGCGGCATGATGGCAGGCAGCGCACGGGCTACGCCTGAAGCGCTGGGCGGTGACGGCACGCGCAGCACGCCGACCGCACACACCACCGACTGCATCGCATGCTGAGCCTGGACCATGTGTGTGAACTGACGCCGGCCTTTGTGCCGTGTGACTACCGCATCAAATGGGCCGACAGCGCGTGGGAGCGCGAAGAAGCACGGCGCTTGCGGCGCGCTGTTTTTTGCATCGAGCAGGGCGTTTTTGTCGGCGATGACACCGATGCGATCGACGCCTACGCACAGCCGCTGGTGGCGGTGTCGCAGGTCGGTGGGCTGCCCGCACAGGTGGTCGGTACGGTACGTATTCATGTCGGCCGGCATGCCGATGCACGCGCTGATGCACGCGCTGATGCACACCCCAACGCGCGGGCCGACGCACACGCCGATGCCCGGGCCGATGCCGCGCAAGTGTGGTGGGGCTCGCGGCTGGCTGTGCACGCGGCGTTTCGCCATCAGGGTCGGCTCGGTGCGACGCTGATTCGTCTCGCGGTGTCGAGCGCCCACGCCCTGGGTGCGCAGACTTTTCTGGCGCATGTGCAAGGCCAGAACGTCGCACTGTTCAAGCGGCTGCACTGGCAGGTGCTGCGAGAAGAAACCCTGCACGGCCGGCCGCATGCGTTGATGCAAGCCGACTTGGCGCAGTACCCACCGTGCCACGACCCGCAGTGGGGGTTTTCGACGCAAACGCAAACGCAAACGCATCCGCATCCGCATCCGCATCCGCAAACGCAAACGCCGACACAGCTGCATCCGTATCCACAACTGCAACTACAACCATCGACCGCCACGCCGACCCGGAGCGCGGCATGACGGGCCTGCCCGACGCAGCGGCAACGGCACAGCAGGCGTTGAGCGCCATCGCGGCCGCGCTGTTGCACTCCCGCGGGTTGGCCCACAAGCGCGACATCGCAGCCGTCGTGGGCAGCTTGTCCCGCGCTGCTTTCGACGGGCACGCACATCACCTCGCGTCGCCCACGCAGCGACCGGGTGCCGCGCCGGTGGCCATCGGCGACGACTGCGCCGCGATAGCCGATGGCGACGGATACCTGCTGTTCGCGATTGAAGGTTTCGTCGACGACTTCGTGGCCCAGATGCCGTGGTTTGCTGGCTACTGCGGCGTGATGGTCAATGTGAGCGACATCTATGCGATGGGTGGCCGGCCGCTGGCGGTGGTCGACGCGCTGTGGAGCGCAGGCGTCGACGCCGCCCAGCCGCTGCTCGATGGCATGGTGGCCGCGTCGACGCGCTACCGCGTGCCCATCGTCGGTGGCCATACCAACAGCTGCAGCGACCGCAGCCAGCTCGCGGTGGCCATCGTCGGGCGGGCCCGCACGCTGCTCACCAGCTTCGACGCGCGCGCCGGTGATCGGCTGGTCATGGCCATCGATTTGCGCGGTGCCTATGAAGAACCGCATGCGTACTGGAACGCATCGACGCGGGCCCCGGCCGAGCGGCTGCGTGACGACCTGGAGCTGCTGCCGCAGCTTGCAGAAAACGGCCTGTGCACGGCCGCCAAAGACATCAGCATGGCCGGCGCGATAGGTACCGCGCTGATGCTGCTGCAGTGCTCACAGGTCGGCGCGGTGATCGATATCGACGCCATACCTCACCCCGAATTTGCAGCCGATGCATCAGGCAGCCAAGACCCGGCTCGGCTGCGCTGGCTGCAGGCGTTTCCAAGTTACGGCTTCGTACTCAGCGTGCGCTGCGACCAGGTCGATGCGGTGCTGCAGCGCTTCGCCGGGCGTGGCATTGCCTGTGCGGTGGTCGGCGAAGTGACCGCCGCTGCGCAGGTGGTGTTGCGCCGCGGCGAGACCACCGCGTTGCTGTGGGATGTGTCGCAGGGCACGCTGGTGTTGCCGCCCGCTGGGCAGGTGGCCGCGGCGCAGTCGGGTGAACAGGTAAGCCATGCGTGACCCGTTGCGCATCGCGTTGTTGACCCACTCGGTGTACCCGCGCGGCGGCGTGGTGCACACGCTGGAGTTGGCCGATGCGCTGCACGACGCGGGCCACCAGGTGACGGTGCTGGCACCTGCGCTGACCGGCGAATCCATGTTTCGCAGCGTGCGCTGCGAGTTGCAACTGGTGACGGTGCCGCCGCTGGCACGGTCGTCACTGTCACCGTCACTTCCACTGCCACTGCAACTGCCACTGGCAAAAGCAGGTACGCCGCCTGGCACCGTCGGCCGAGTCGCTGCGCGCATCGCGGCTTACGAGCAGCACCTCGATGTGCTGCTGCGCTCCCGCCGTTTCGACGTGCTGCATGCGCACGACCCGATCGGTGCGAACGCATTGGCCACCATGCAAGAACGCGGCGCGATCAGCGGCTTCACCCGCACCGTGCACCACCTCGACGAATACCCGGAGGCGCAATTGATGGCCTGGCAGCGGCGCGGTTTCGAGGCCGCCCAGCAGGTGCTGTGCGTCAGCCAGCTGTGGTGCGGTGTGCTGGCTGAGGCGCACGGTATCGACGCGGCGCGGGTGCCCAACGGGGTCGATTGCCTGCGCTACACACGGTCGGTGCACGCCGCTGATGCCGACGTCGCGCGCCGCTACGGTTTGCACCGCGGCATGCAGCACGGTGCACCAGTGTTCTTGTCGGTCGGTGGCATCGAGGAACGTAAAAACACGCTGCGCCTGCTCGATGCGTTCATCGCGTTGCGCGCGGCGTTTCCCGCTGCGCAGTGGGTGATCGCCGGCGGCTGCAGCCTGCTGAACCACGATGCGTATGCGGCGACGTTTCACGCGAAGCTGGCCGCCAGTGGGCTGGCGGTCGGCGCGGGTCAGCCCATCGTGATCGCCGGTGTGGTGGCTGATGCCGACATGCCGGCGCTGTACCGCGCGGCCGATGTGCTGGTGATGCCGTCGCTGCGCGAAGGCTTCGGGCTGGTGGTGCTCGAGGCGTTGGCCTGTGGCACGCCGGCTGTGGTGTCGGCGATTGCGCCGTTCACCGAACACCTGACCAGCGCCGACTGCAGCTGGGCCGATCCGCACGATGCGGCGTCGATAGCCGGTGCGATGCGCCGCGCGCTCGCACCCGAGCGCGCCGCTGCCTTGGCCCGCCAAACGCCTGCGGTGTGCCTGCGCTACAGCTGGTCGACGAGTGCGGCGCGCCACGTGGCGCTGTACCGCGCCCGCATCGCGTTGACACGCGCCGCCGAATCGATGCATGTGTAGAACACGCCCTGCCTGAACCAATGCAGCTGGCCCATCTAAAAACCTGACCCCAATCGAACCGGAGTACCGCCATGCCTGCCATGCATTTCCATCTGCGTTGGCCCGATGGCAGCGAAGCGCGCTGCTATTCGCCGTCGCTGGTCATCAAGGACTACTTTCAACCCGGCACCAGCTACCCGCTGCCGTGGTTCATGTCGCAGGTGCGCGAGGCGCTGAACATCGCGTCGGAACGTGTGCGGCTGAAGTTCGGCTACGCGTGTTCGCAGGCGCTCGATCAGTTGGCGCAGATTGAACACACCGCAGCGCGTTTCGCCACCCAGCCCGATGCGCAAGTCGGGGTGCTGGCGTTCGACGAATAGCGGCGAGCCCTACACCACCGACACCACCGACACCGCCGACACCGTCGCCGCACGCGATGACACGCAATGACACGCACCCACACGCACCCAAGGGCACCCGGCGGCACCCGCACGCACCCGCGCGCCAGCAAACACCACAGCGCACAACCCGCAGCGTCGTCCACAGCACGCACCGCGCCGCGCACCGCGCCGCACCGCACCATCCAGTCACCAAGGAAGTTCCATGTCGACCACCACTACCGCCGCTGAACACCACCAGGTCATCGTCATTGGCGGCGGCCAGGCCGGGCTGTCGATCAGCTACTACTTGAAGCAGCGCGGCATCGACCACCGGGTGCTGGAAAAACGCTCACCGGTGCATGCCTGGCGCACGCAGCGGTGGGATACGTTTTGCCTCGTTACCCCCAACTGGCAGTGCAAATTACCGGGCTGGGAATACCGTGGCAGTGACCCCCACGGCTTCATGAAGCGGCAAGAAATAATCGACTACCTGGAAGGCTTCGAGCAGCACGTGGGCGCACCGGTACACAGCGGGGTGACGGTGCAGCAGGTGCGTCGCCGCGCCGGTGGCGGCTTCGAGATCAGCACCTCGCAACGCAGCTACACCGCCGACCAACTGGTGGTGGCGTCGGGTGGCTACCACCAGCCCATCATTCCGCGGCTGGCTGAGCGGCTGCCGACCAGCGTGCTGCAAATTCACTCCGAGCAATACCGCAACCCGCAGGCCATGCCCGCCGGCAAAGTGCTGGTGGTCGGCAACGGCCAGTCGGGTGCGCAGCTTGCCGAAGACCTGCACCTGGCTGGCCGCGAGGTGGTGCTGGCGACTGGAGATGCGCCGCGTTGTGCGCGTTTTTACCGCGGCAAAGATGTGGTGACCTGGTTGGCCGAGATGGGCTACTACGAGCTGGGTGTGAACGAACACCCGCTGCGCGAAGGCGTGCGCGACAACACCAACCACTATGTGACCGGGCGCGACGGCGGGCGCGACATCGACCTGCGCCAGTTCGCCAAAGAAGGCATGCAGTTGTATGGCCTGCTGACCGGCCTGGAAGGCGACACCCTGCACTTCAACCCCGACCTGCGCAGCAACCTCGACCATGCCGACCGCACTTACAACGGCATCAACGCGGCGATTGACAAACACATCAACCAGCACGACATCACCGCACCACCGGCGTCGGTGTACCAGCCGGTGTGGGAGCCCGAGGCCGAGCGCACGCGGCTGAGCTTGCGCGAGTCCGGCATCACTTCGGTCATTTGGTGCATCGGCTTTTCGCCCGACTTCAGTTGGCTCGACGCGCCAGTATTCAATGGCCGTGGTCAGCCCGGCCATGTGCGCGGCGTGACCGCGGTGCCAGGTCTATATTTTTTGGGCTTGCCGTGGCTGCACACCTGGGGCTCAGGCCGTTTTTCAGGCGTCGCGCGCGACGCGCTCTACCTCGCCGAACAAATTGAAGCACGCTGTGAGCGGCCACCGATTACCGCCACCTTGCGCACCGCCGAGGCCTTGCTGTCGTAAGCAGCGGCGCGATGGCGGCGCGGGTCGTTCGACCGTCACGCCGTTCGGGCTGAGCACCTCGACGGGCGAAGGGCACACCTATCGATGCTCGGTGGCTGCGCAACCAAACCGTTCGACGGGCTCAGGACCAGCGGGTTGAGAAAGTGGTGTCGATCGCGGTTCGGGCGCGCCTACCCGCCTGTCGTGGAATTCAGCGGTGCATACGTGACAGATCGGGTGTGATCAGCAGGCGCGGTACGCGTTCACCGCGCAGCACGTGCCGGTCGAGGATTTCGTCGATGTCGGCTTCGGTTTCGTAGTGGTACCAAACGCCTTCGGGGTACACCACCATCACCGGACCGTGCTCGCACATGTTCAAGCAGCCCGACAAATTGATGCGGATCGGCATGCCGCGCGAGGTGACCATGCCGCGCCGGCACATGTAGTTGGCCAGCACCTCGGACGACTTGCGTGAACAACAGCCGCGGCGGTGTGTGGCGGGTCGCTCGTTGGTGCAGCAAAAAACGTGTACCTCGTACACCGGATCAGGGTCGGTCGGCAGCCTGCGCACTTCGCACGGCCTCAGTCGGCGACCGAGCGCAGGTTGCTCGGGTGGCGGCGTTGGCGCGCAATCCACAGCAACACACCCGCCATCAGCGCGATCAGGCTGCCGCCTGCTAGTGAAAACGCCACCTCGTCAAGTTCCACGCTGGGCAGGATCGCTTTGGCGATGTTGTAGGCCGCCACCGTGTATGAAATGCCCACGATCAACCAACCCAGTGCGCGCCGGTAGCGAGCGCCGGTTGCGATGCCATCGGCTCCGCGACTGATCCGACAAATCAAGCGCCCGTCCAGCGTGTCGGTGATGACCATGCCCAGCGTGAATACCAGCCCGGCGACCAACGCTGCCCACATGCCACCGCCTTTGTTGCTGGCGACGTAACCCCAGGCCGAGGCTTGTGTCGCGGTGTCGAATACGGTGGCAAACAACACGCCGACCAACACCACCGCCCACGGGCTGGAGTGGTTGCGCAGCCGCGCCGGGATCAGTCGGATCTTCCAGCCGGTAGGGGCGTAGCCGGGTTGGCGCGCCAACAGCATTTTCAGATTCAAGCTGCCCACCAACAGCAGCAGCGCGGTGGGCACCCACCCAAACACGGTCACCACCGCGTCGGGCACGTTCCAACTGCGCGTGACCTGGCTGACACCGACTGCGATCACGGTGACCAGCAAACCGTGGCCGATGGCGAACAGGGTGCCGATCCACCGAGCGTGGCTGTGCGCGTGGCTCAGTGAGCGCCAGGTCAGCCCGTCGATGCACGCGATGTGGTCCGGGTCCAGCCCATGGCGCAGGCCCAGCACGAACATCAACACCAACCCTGACCAAGAAATGAACTCGGTAGTCATATCGCCTCCTGTAAAAAGTTGCGTCGGGTTGGCTGTGGTTCAGCTTGCTACGCAGCTGCTGAAGCCTTGCTGGAACACGGCTTGATCGAGCTTGCGGCCGATCACCACATATTCGCTTTTGCGCGCTGTGTCCGCCTCCCACGCGCTGAATCGGTTCATCGTGGTCAGCATGCGCACGCTTTGGAACACCACCCGTTCATTGAAACTGCGTGCGTTGAACACGCCCTTGGTGCGCAGCACGTTGTCGCCTTGTGCCTGCAGCAGTGGGTTGATCCACGAGGTGAACTTGTTCATGTCGATCGGCCGCGTTTCGCGCAACACGAACGAGACGATTTCGGGATCGTGCTCATGCTCGTGGTCGGCCAAAAATTCCGGGTCGACCTGGAGTTTTGCGTCAAGCTGAAACGCATTCGAATTCAAGATCAAATCGATATCGATCACGCCATGGTCAGTGTGGTGAATCGTTGCCAGCGGATTCAGGCTGCGCACTTTTCGCTCAATGCGCGCCACGGCTTCGCGGTTGGCTAGATCGATCTTGTTGATCAACACGATGTCGGCAAACGCGACCTGTTCCTGTGCTTCAACGCTTTGCGCGAGATTTTTTTCTAGGTTGACGACGTCCACCACCGTCACAAACGCATCCAGCCGGGTCGAAGCACGAATCTCGTCGGAGATGAAAAACGTCGACGCCACCGGTGCAGGGTCGGCCAGGCCGGTGGTTTCGATCACGATCGCGTCCAGCGAATCGGCGCGCTCTTGCAGTTTGCTGATGGTGTCGATCAAGTCACCGCGCACGGTGCAACACAGGCAGCCGTTGTTGAACTCGATCAGTTGCTCGTCCTGGTCGGCAATGATCAACTGGCCGTCGATGCCGACCTCGCCGAACTCATTCACGATGACCGCCACCTTGCGGCCTTTTTGGCCCGACAAGAGATGGTTGAGCAGGGTGGTTTTCCCCGAGCCCAGGTAACCGGTGATGACGGTTACCGGCACCTTGTGAACGGCAGGTGCCGCAGGCTTTGCTGCGCCCGCCTTCACGGCGACGTCAGACGCACTGGCTGTGTCGATAGTCATGGGTTCTCCTGTTTGACCGCGGTTGCGGTGTTCATTGCGCAATCAACTTCATCAAGGTTTGGCCGGTGTAGCCCGCGAAGTTGGCGGCGCGGTCGGCGATCAAATAATTTCGCGCACCAAAAATACGCCGCACGTAATCGTCCGCGTGGCGGTCCAGCGTCAGGCAAAAAGTTCGGATGCCGAGCGCTGCTGCAGTAGTAACCGCGTGGCGGGCGTCTTCCACCAGATAGTCTTCTTCCAGCGCATCGACGTCGGATGGTTCACCGTCGGTCAGCATCACGATGACTTTGTGGTCAGCGGTTTGCCGGGCCAGCAAGGTGCTGGCGTGGCGCACTGCCGCACCCATGCGGGTAGACAAATGGCCCTGCAAATTCGACAGCCGCGCCTGCGACGCGCTGCCGAACGGCTCGTCGAAGTCTTTGATATGTTGGTAGTGCACTTCATGGCGGCCGTTCGATGAGAAGCCGTGCAGTGCCACCCGATCAGTCGCACAGTCAAGTGCCTCGGCCACGGCACGCGCAGCGCGCTTTTCAACTTCAAGGACGGTGACAAAGCTGCCCGGCACGAACCGACCCGTCGACTCGGACAAGTCCATCAGCACCAGCACCGCGCTCGATCGACGGCGTCTGCCGTGGCGCCGAAAAATACGACCGTCTGGTACGGCGTGGGCACGTTGGTCGATGGCATTGGCGACCGCCGCGTTCAGGTCGAGCTCGTCGCCTTCGGCCAGACGTGTCAGCCGCACGGACCGATCGGGCGTGCGTTGTTGCCCGGTTTTGCGGTGGCGTACCGCAGCCGACGCGACGGCGCTGGGTTGGCGTTCGCGCAGCGCCGGCTCGATCACCGTGGTCCAGTCTTCACGCAGCGCGTCGAGTCGACAGTCCCATTCAGGGTGTCGCGTGCGCAGTCGAAAGTCGACCTCGATTTGTTGCGGCTCAGGCGGTAGTTCGGCCACCGTGCGCAGTTCGACATTTTGAATTTCAACGCTGGTGCGTTCGTCGTCGGCGACCGTGGGGTTGTGGTCCCACAGCAGCGCGTTGTCGTCGCGGTAGCAGGGCTGAATGCGGAAACTCGGTGGCATCGACAGCCGCATTTTTTCGATGCCGATGGCAAGCTGGCGGCCAATTTTTTCAAACGCCGCCGCGTCGTCCGGGTTGGTGGCGACGGCGTCGTTGAACATTTGTCGGCCGCCGTCGACCCATTCGTTCGCATCGAGGTAGCTCGGGTCGTGCAGCGCCCGCGCAAGGCGTGCGGTCAAACCGGCAAACTCGAAACCGGCGCTTTGTTTGCAAGCGGTGTGAAACCGCCCCCACAGTGCGCGCAAACCGGGAAACTCGTTCGCCATCAAGTGCTCAACGCGGGCGTCTTCAACCAGCCCGATCAACGCGAGCAGCATCGGCCGCCGATTGCCCGCCGGTTGCGCAAGGCGTGAATGGCGCAGGTGTGCAGCGGCATGCGCAGCCGCCGCGCGGTACAGCACGCTGCGTTGGTCAGCGGCTACGCCAGCACTGCGGCGGGGAAACCGCACGACGCCATCTGCGCACTTGGCGTCGACAGCAACCGCTGGTGGCGCGAGCGCGGCCGGTTGCGGCTCATGCAGTTCGATCTGAAAGCCGGTCGCACCGAATCCGTCCAGGTAGTGTTGCAGCGTCTCGCGGTGACTCAGCAAGTGCGCGCTGTCGGTCTCAGTGCACTGGTCGCCGAACAGCAGCGGGTCTTCATATTGAAAGAAGTGCAAGCGCTGCGGCGCATCGTTGCGGTGCCGCTGCAAGCCGTACAGCGCCCACTTGCGCAGGCCAGTCAGGTCGGCAACCGCAGCGGGCTCAGCGCCAAGCCGCTCGGCCAGCGCCAGTGCCGACTCCGCTGATTCGGTGGCCACCTGGGCCAGCAAATCGGTGAGCGCTGCCACATCGGCTGCGCTGGTCAGCGCGTCACGCAAGTCGGGCAAAGCCGCGAGCAGTGCATCGTGCGTGGCGCGGTGCATGTCGCGCAACACGGCCAGTCGCCGTCCAGTCAGCGGAGTGTTGAACACATCTGGCTCGTCGGTTAACTGCGCGTTCGACAGGCCTTGCGGCAAGCGCGCGACGATCGTTGCCGACCGACTGATCGGATCGGGCCGCAGGCTCACGGCGCGGGCCCAAACTGCGCTTCGACAAAACCGGTGAGTGCCGCAGCCAGGTCGCGGTCGTCGGTGATCGGGGCGGTCATTGCCAGCGCACACGCGTCGTGTGGCCCGATGCCGTTTGCGATCATGCCGCCGGCGTGCACCAGCATGCGGGTCGACATGCCTTCATCCAGACCGCGGCCGCGCAGCGCGCGTGACTGCTGGGCAATTCGTACCAACTGGGTTGCCACTTCGGGTGCGATGTGGCCTTCATGGGCCACCACGGCGATCTCCATCTCAGCGGGCAGAAAGTCGAAGTCGATGGCACCGAAGCGCTGGCGCGTCGATGGCTTCATGTCTTTGGCCGCGCTTTGGTAGCCAGGGTTGTACGACACCACCAGCCGAAAGTCGGCGTGCGCGCGCACCACTTCGCCGCGCTTGTCGAGCGGTAGAACACGGCGGCCGTCGGTCAGCGGATGAATGACCACGGTGGTGTCTTGCCGCGCTTCGACCACTTCATCGAGATAGCAGATCGCGCCGTAGCGCACCGCCAGCGTGAGTGGACCGTCGTGCCACACGGTGCCCTGCGCGTCGAGCAAGTAGCGCCCCACCAAGTCCGACGCGGTCATGTCTTCGTTGCAAGCCACGGTAATCAGTGGCAGCTTGAGTCGCCACGCCATGTGTTCGACAAAGCGTGTTTTGCCGCAGCCGGTGGGGCCTTTCAGCATCATCGGCAAACCGCGCTCCATAGCGGCACCGAACAACACCACCTCATTGGCGAACGGCTGGTAGTACGGTTCTTTATCGATCAGGTAGCCGGACAATTTTTCGTTCATGGGTGTCCTGTTTGCCCAATGGCTTGGCCAATAACTGTTAACTGGTGGGCTGCGCAAACCCCCGCCCCGGTTGGGCACGCGGGGGTATGCAACCGTTTTTACGCGTGTGCTTTGGCGGCTTTCTTGGCTTCGCCGCCCGGCGTTTTCACCACGGTTTTGGTCATCATCGCGATGCCTTCTTCCATGATGACTTTGCGGTTCGGCGGTGGCAGCTTGTCGCCGCGCAGCTGGTCATACGGCACCACCACCCAGCAGGCGCAGCCCCAAATGCATTCGCCCGCCATGCCTTCGAACCGAATGGCCGGCTCCGACAACATCGGGCCCATATCGATCAGCCAGCCGTGCTCGTACAGCTTGGCTTCCCACTCGAGCTTGTCGTAAGTTTTCTGACTTTCCCAAAACGCGGTCAGGTCGGTTTTTGCGACTCCCGGCAGGATGACGTTCGCGTATGCCGTCAACGCGTCGAAGAACTCATGGTTGTAGGTTTGATAGGTCGAGTCGTTGGGCAACAAATAGTCTTTGGTGACCATGTCTTTGAAGCCTTTGCTCATCAGATCGAAACCCATGTCGCGCGATGCGTGCACATGCACTTCTGCGTAGTCGGTTTTGAAACCTTCCTTCAGGCCGCTGTACTTCGGTACGAATTCGATCCACTGCGAGATGACCGAGTCCCACTTTGAGCCAGCTTCGCCAGGCAGCACCTGCACACCTGGATGGGTAAGTTTTGCCACGTCGAACAGCGTCCAGCTGCGTGACTTCGACGACAGCGTTTCGTGCGGCGCGCCGGTGAAACCCGCGGGTCGCAACGCACGAAACAACACCCTGCCGCTGTCGAGTACCGCAAAACGCATGAACGAATCGGCAACAAATCGGTTGGTCACCAACTGCTTGAAGCTTTGCCGCACTTCCTTCAAGCCGGTGGTGGTGTACGCCGACAACCGCTCCCAGCTTTGCTCTGGGTTGACGACAAAAAATCCACCGGTAAACGGGCTGCGATACAGGTCGCCCCACACCGCGGTGACGCCGCCGTTCTTGTCGTCGTCGAGCATGCAGTCGAGGTCGTTCAAGGTGGTGTAAGTCGCCGCGTTGTTGTAGTACTCGGCGTCACCGGTGTGCGGCAATTGGCCTACACCGATCACCGGAATACGGCGACCCAGCTTGACGTTCGACAGGTGCCGCGCCATGTCCATCACCATGCCGCTGCCGGTGCCGCCGGCGATGGCGAAGGACATCAGCACCATCGAAGGCAACTGTGCCTTTTCGACTTGATCGACAAACTTACGCAGCGCCACATCGAGAGGTTTTTCACCCGAGTAGTACGCGTTGGCGTAAATACCTTTGGCGATGATGCGTGGAATGTGTTCGCCGGCGGTAGGCATCTTGACGCTGTGCGGCACATACGACTCGAAGTTCGGATTCCAGTAGTAGCGCGGGTACTCGAGCTTCAAAAACTCGCGGGTGCGGTTCAGGCCTTCAAAGAATTCGTCTTTCGCAGGCACCGGCAGCGCGATGGCCTGGAACTGGAAACGATCGAGTGGAATGCCGCGCGACTCCAGTCGCTTCCTGAATGAATTGGCGTAGTCGGTCACCACGCCCATGTCTTGGTCGCCGATGTCGACCACCATGACGGCCAGCGTGGCGCGTGAATCGGCCAACATGTCTTCGGCCTCGCCGGTGCGCAGCAGCGCCTCAATGTAGACCGCGCCGGTGCGGCCGATGCCGATGGCGTGTAGACAGTGCGGCGCTTGTACGCCGGTGGCGCTGTTGTACATAGATGAACTGGTCATTTCAGTAGCTCCTGTGGTGGGTGGGTCAGTGGGGATGGCAAAGAGAGCGATTGAGTGAAAACGAACGCATAAGAGATCGCCGGATTCGCAGCGACCGGGGCTGGCTGTGCGGCATCAACATCGAATCGAAAACGTTTCGGTTTGATCGAGGATGTGCAGGTCGCGCAATATGTGAGCTACCGAAGTGGCGCGCTCATTGGCGACATACAACATGTAGTCCTCGACAAACAAACCCGGGTCACGCGAGATCGTTCCGTCTTCGATCAGCGCCACGCCTTTTTCCAGATTCACGCGGTGCAATTTCGCCAGCCAGATGGGTGACTCGATGTGCACTGCCTCGTCGTCGACCTTGGTGACTTTCAAAAATTTGCCACCCGCAACCGTGGGCACCATGAATCCTTGTCCGTACTTGGCTTTGACGGCATTCCAATCAAGTGGCATAGGTTTTCTCCGGTGGTGGGGTGGTCAGCTGCGTGGTCGCTGGTGTGGCGGCTGGTGTGACGGCTGGTACGGTGGTCGCTGATGTCGCGGGTTGGTCGGCCGGTGCGGGCGGGCCGCGCATAGCGTCCAGCGGCACGCCGACCCAACCGTCGCTGCCAGGCAGGCTGGCTCCTGCCATGCCGGCAATGCGTACCGATGGCTCACACAGCACCACACCACGTTCAAGCAACAACGAGTGCACCATCACCCGGGCGTCAGGCGGCAACTGGTCGTAGGCGGCCCGTGAGGAAAAGAAATCCGCCAATTCCGACTTGGCGACGCGCGGCAACACAAACTGCAGCGTGCCAGTCGGGCCACCGGTGGCCACCTGGGTCGGCACTTCGGGCGCAAACACCGCGTCCAGTGCGCCAGCCCACAGGCTGGCCTGCGGCGCATCCCCGGCGACGCGCATTTCGATAAATTCCGGTGCGTAGCTCGGCAACAAACCAAAACCTTGACGCAACAACTTCGCTGTATCGCCGGGCTCGTGTGCAAGCTCGCTGGCACCCAACATGTGCATCCACTTCGCGCCCCACGGTGTGCGTGCGGCCGAGTGCTGGGTCGATGGCGCAGCCACCCAGTTCAACAGCCGCAGCACTTCCCACAAATTTGCGCCGTGTCGGTGTGTGAGCAATTGGGCTATCGCGTGGTCGATGGCCGAATGCGTCGCGGCAAGGTCTCCTGTTTGCGCGAAAAAAGCTTGTTGCGGTGCGACCAGGAAACCCGCCGTAAACGGGTTTTTGTACATGTCGCCGCAGGCTTGCACCACACCGCGGTTTTGCGCTTCGTCGCACAGCGCGTCGAGCTCGTTGAACACAGTGAACAGCTGTGCGCCACGATGTGCCGCAACGTCGCCCGCACATGGCGCGATGCCGATGCCCATCACCAATACGCGGCGACCGAAGATGCCGGTGGAAAGGTGCCGTGCCAGGTCTACAGCGATACCGCTGCCGGTGCCGCCGCCCAGGCCGAACACGATGCACACCACCGCATCGCCTGCAGTGGCAGTGGTGCTGGTGGCGAAACGTTTCAATGCCGCGGCCAGTGGCCTCTCGCCGTCGTAAAACGCCAGCCCGTAGATGGCCTTGGCCACCGCGCGAGGCAGCGGCTCATTTGCCGCCGGTAGCGCCGATGCAGCAGCCAGCCACGACCGAAACGGCGCGTCGCTTTGCCGCATCGGATATTCAAGGTCGAGGAAGCGTCGGTAACTTTCCAGACCGGTTGACAAGGCGTCGGCTTGCGCAATGTCCAACGCAATGGTGTCGATGTGCGTACGGGAGGAATCAAATTTCGCGGCGTGCGCATGGATCGCGTTCATTGCCGCGCCGCTGTCGCCTCCGATATCAATTGCCAGTGCGCTCAAGCGCGAGCCTGCGTTGGCCAGCAGGTCGGCGGGCGCGTCGTGCAGCACACGCTCCACCACGCCCGCGCCTGCACCACCAATGCCGATGATGTGCACACCGAAGGGCAGCGATTCGGCATCGACGACACGGTGAACGCCGCGCTTGAGCGCGTCGAGTTTTCGTTGCTGTAGCTTGGCCTCGGTCGTGCCTGCCGCCAACGTCGGGCGGCCGCGCATCAAGTCAATTCCTGCGGTCGTTGCCATGAAATTCAACCCAAAAAAAAACCCACCAGAGACGATTCGTCTTTGGTGAGCTTTGGTGCTTTGCGATCGGTCTGCGTTGTTGCAGGTTCGATGCGTTCGGAGGGGCGAAATTAGTAGATCACTGATTGAGCCAGAGGCGACAGATGACCGGTTTGGTGGTCTGCTGTTGTCGTTGACTTGGGCGAAAGATAGGCGGTTGATTCCTGCGTGTCAACACGTTTTTCAACGCATGGTTATTTGAATTTTTAGCGCGATGGTGTCGCGCATGTTCGAGGTGCATCGGGTGCCGGTCATGCACTGATTCAGGCATCTGATGGAGTCATCGGGTGGCGTTGTGATCGCTTGACGTTGCGCGCCCAGATGCCGGGCACGCCGTGCTTTCGGCTGTAACGACATCGGCTTTGGCCAACACATTGTTGGTTTCGCCGCGCTGACTTGGTACGGCGTTTGCATAAGCCGTTCGGGATGTCGAAAAGCTGTCAACACCGACCGCTTCGTGGGTGCTTCGATGCAGTCACACCGCTCCCGCAAGCACCACGGTCCGGCTGTCGCTCATGGCATTCGGCGCTACACGGTGAACTTGCGCCAGCACTTGGCCAGCATTGCCTGAGCTGCATGGTTAACGAGTCGCGAGTCCTCTGCGCCACTGTTTCCACCACCATTTCAGGAGCCTCTTCATGAAGAAAACGTTTGCGTTGGTTGCCGCACTGTGCGGCTGTGCGGGCAGCGCTTGGGCCCAGTCTTCGGTCACTTTGTACGGCCGAGTCGACGAGGCGCTGGTGTACGTGGATCCAGGCAGAAAAGGGTCTGCAGCATCGGGCAGCCGCCGCGGTAAAGGCGTCATCAAATTGATCGATGGTGTGGTCGGACCCTCTCGCATTGGTTTGAAAGGCAGTGAAGATTTGGGTGATGGTTTGCGTGCGTACTTTCAATTGGAAGCCGGTTTGTCTGCCGACACTGGCGCTGCCGGCGGCGCCACCGTGTCGAACCCGAGCGGCAGTTTTTTCAATCGCACGTCGTACATCGCACTGGGTTCGAAAACATTGGGCGACGTGCGGTTTGGCCGACTTGAAACACTGACACGCGAAGCCGCGATTTCGATCAACGATGTGTCGACTGACGGCGAGCTGTCGATCTTTCAGGAAGTGGCCAGCGACCGGCCGTTTTTTCAAAATTTCGGTCGGCGCATCGACAACGGCATCACCTATAAAACGCCAGTTATCAGCGGGTTTCAAGGCAGCGCGATCGTCGGTTTGTCGGAAAGGGTCGCCTTCACCGGCGCAGCTGGCGGCGTCAGCCGCGTGGCGGAATACCGCGGAGTCGGCGTCACTTACATCACCGCGCCGATTGGGGCTGATTTGATTTACGAGGAGTACTCAGGTGGCGGCCTGTCAGGCAGCTACAACAAGGTGGTCACTGTCGGCGGCAAATACGATTTTGGAATAGCCACCGTAGTGGCGGCATACCAAAACACCAGCGACTTCGGTGCTCAGTTGACTGCCGTGGGATCGGGTAAGGGCGTCGACCACGAGGCCTACAACATCGGCGTGCAAATACCGTATGGAAAGTTCGGCTTCAACATCCAGTTCACCGGCTCGAGCATTGACCGTCCGGGCAACCAGCGCAGCCTGAACCAGAACCGCTTCGGTGCGTCTTTCGGCTATTCGTTTTCTACGCGCACCGCGTTGTACGGCGGCATCCAGCAGTTCAATGGAACCGACAGCGAGGCGTACGGCGCGCGCCGTTTGTATGGCTTGGGTCTGGCGCACACGTTTTGAACGCACCTGATTCGCACCGGTCGCCGTGGGTGCTGTCAGCGGGCGGCGCAACGTGATGCGTACGCGGTGTGGATCGGGCTGACGTTGGTGGCGCACAGCCCGTGCGCCACCAACGGCTGGCCCTTCAGCGCGCCAGTCGCGCCACCACCTGCTGCAGTACCTTCGGCAGCGAGGCCACGCAGTCGAGTACCCGGTAATTCGCCGCACCGAAAACAGTGCGCATGTAGCGATCGGCTGCGCGGTCCAGCGTTACACCAAACACCGTCAGGCCGAAGCGGCTGGCCTCGTGCACCGCGCGGCGGGCGTCGTCGATCAGGTACTGCCGGTCGCACATGTCGATGTCGTGCGGCTCGCCATCGGTAATCAACAACAGCAGCCGTTTGCGCTGCGGCTGTGCCGCCAGGACGCTGCTTGCGTGGCGCAGCGCAGCACCCATTCGGGTCGACAGTTGGCTGCGCACACCCGCCAGTCGTGCCATTGCTTGCGCATCGACGGGTTGCGTGAAGTCCAGCGCGCGTTGGTAACGCACCTCATGGCGGCCGTTCGACGCAAACGCATGGATTGCGCAGCTGTCATTGGCACGCGACAACGCCAACGCAGTGAGCCACGCAGCGGTGCGTGCCAGGTCCAGCACGGTGCCGGTGATGGTGATGGTGGTGCCAGTGGTGGTGGCGTTGCCGTTGCTGATGCCGTTGCCGATGCCGATGCCGATGCCGATTGCGTTGGGCGGGGCCTCGGCAGTCGATGCCGAGCTGTCGATCAGCACCAACGCGGTCACATCACGCGCGCGCCGATCAACGCGCTGGTGCACTTTCGCTGAGGGTGTGTGCCGTGTGCGCCGGTCAACCGCTGCACTGACCGCCGCGTCGATATCGATCTGGTCGCCGTGCAGTTGCGCGCGCAGCCTGACGGGTTCGCGCAGCCGGCCCGCGCGCACGACGCGATCGAGCTGCTTTTGCAACCCGCCGTGTTGGTCGATGCAACGCCGCAGGTCGCTGGCGTCGCCAGGCAACGATGGACTTTCCAGCACGGTGCACCAGTTGCTGCGGTAGCCGCCAACAAGACGATCCCATTCGGGATATTGCAGCTGCGCCAACGGCGCGCAAACGCTGGCATCGGCATCGGCATCGGCATCGGCATCAGCACCGAGGTCAGCGTGGGCATCGGCACGGGCTGGTATTGAACGTTCGGCGTCTGTCCCGGTCACCTCGCCCGCGTCATCGGCGTGGGGTGGCGTGTCGGTTCGCGTCGGCAGATCGTCGGCTGCGTTTTGCCACTCGGGCGGGGTGTTCGCGCTGCGCTGCCACAGGTGGCTGTTGTCATCTCGGTAGGCGGGCTCGACCAGGTAGTCGCGGTGGTTGAACTGCAACCGCATTTGGCCGATGTCATGGCCGAGTACCGAGGCGATTTCGCGCAGCGCGGCAGGATGCAGGCATTGCGGTGCGCGCCCACCGTCGGTTGCGTTGAAAAACAACCGGCGGGCCTTGCCCACCCACGGGTGCGGGTCGTCGTGTGTCGCGTCCAGCAGGCAGCGCGCAAGGCGAACCATCAACACCGGAAAAGCGTGGCCGTCGAGCACCTCGCGGGTGTGAAAGCGCAGCCACACAGGCCGCAGACCGGGCAACTCGGCGGTAGCCAGCAGTTCGATGCGGGCGTCTTCCAGCAGGCCCACCAATGCGATTTGAATCGGCTTCAAGTCACCGCGCTCGAAGCGATGCGTCGAATACCGCAGGTGCGCTGCGGCGTGTGCCGATGCGGCATCGAACCATGCATGCGCCAGCGTGCCGCGCACACCGCGAGTGGCGTCGGGCAGATGCAGTCCGAGGTTCGACAGGAACGGCCGACGGGTTGCCAAGCCCGGTTCAATCGGCAACAACGCGGGCGCGACATCGAACAACGCGCGCATCCAGTGCGACAGGCGCACTTGGTGTGATGCGAGATCAGAACCGGCCGGGTGTCGCGCAGTGATCGACCGAAGCAGCATGTGGTTAGAACGATGCAGCGACCGCGGCCTCGAGTGCCTGTGCCATGTCGGCGTCATCCGTGACTGGCAGCACCACCGCCATGCGGCAGGCAGTGACCGCATCGATGCCGCGCGCCATCAACGAGGCCGCGTGCACCAACATGCGGGTCGACGCACCCTCGTCCAGACCATGTCCTTTGAGTCGGCGGGTGCGCTCGCCCAGCGCCACCAGCTTGGCTGCCAGTGCGGCGTCGAGCCCCGACTCGTGGGCGACGATATCGGCCTCGATAGCCGCTTCGGGAAAGCCGAATTCGATGGCTGCGAATCGCTGCCGCGTGGAGGTTTTCAAATCCTTCATTGCGGTCTGGTAACCGGGGTTGTACGACACGACGAGGTGGAAATCGGGGTGCGCCCGCACCACCTCGTTGCGCTTGTCTATCGGCAGCACGCGGCGGGTGTCCGACAGCGGGTGGATCACCACGGTGGTGTCGGCCCGCGCTTCGACGATTTCGTCGAGGTAGCAAATCGCACCATGCCTTGCGGCCAGTGCCAGCGGCCCGTCTTGCCATTGGGTGCCGTCGGCATCGAGCAGCCAACGTCCCACCAGGTCACCGGCAGTGATGTCCTCGTTGCAGGCCACCGTAATCAACGGCAGGTGCAACCGCCACGCCATGTGTTCGACAAAGCGGCTCTTGCCGCAACCGGTCGGGCCTTTCAACATCAGCGGCATGCGCAAGGCGTACGCCGCGTCGAACAAAGTTACCTCATCGGTTACCGATCGGTAGTACGGCTCGCGTTCGACGAAAAACTGCTCGAGCGGGTGCAGCGCAACAGGATGGACGGACATGTTTTCGAAATCAAACCGTGGCAAGTTAGGCGGCGGTACCGCGGTCGCTGTGTTGAAAACCCCGTGTGATGCCGGCTCAGTCAGGGCCTGGTGTTCAGGGCAGCGGCTGCGTTGCCGATGGCACCGCAGCCGCGGGGTCGCGCGCTGCTGCTGCTTTCAACGGTGCACCGAATCGTCGGCCGTTGGAATTCCCGGTATCGGGCACTCTTCTGTACCCACGGTGGAGCGGGTGAACGACTCGACCATCGTGCGGGTGCCCTCGGGGTCGCTGATCCACTTCGCATAAAAGTCGTACGGGCAGGCTGCCACACCTTTGTCACCTTCGCGGGAGTTGATCAAACCGGTGTAGCCGCGGTGCACCAGTTTGAACAAATGGTTTTCGCTTTGGCCGTTTTTGCGGAAATCGCGGATCAGGTTTTTCGACAACGCGGCGTACTGCACGCCCATTTCTTCCTCACCGCATTCGCCCAGCGTGCGGCCGTCGAAACCGATCAATGCCGAGTGCCCGAAGTACGAATACACGCCGTCGAAGCCGGCCGCATTCGACACCGCAACGTAGCAGTTGTTGGCGAAGGCCATGGCTTTGGAGATCATGATTTGCTGCTCTTTGGCGGGGTACATGTAACCCTGGCACCGGATGATCAGCTCGGCGCCCTTCATTGCGCAGTCACGCCATATTTCCGGGTAATTGCCGTCGTCGCAAATGATCAAGCTGATCTTCATGCCCTTCGGTCCGTCACTGACGTAAGTGCAGTTGCCGGGATACCAACCTTCGATAGGTACCCACGGCATGATCTTGCGGTATTTCTGGACGATCTCGCCTTGGTCGTTCATCAAGATCAGCGTGTTGTACGGCGCTTTGTTCGGGTGTTCCTCATGGCGTTCGCCGGTCAGCGAGAACACACCCCACACCTTGGCTTTGCGGCACGCTTGCGCAAATATTTCGGTCTCCGCGCCGGGCACTTGTGCCGCGGTTTCGTACATCTCCTGGCTGTCGTACATGATTCCCTGGGTGCTGTATTCAGGGAACACCACCAGGTCCATTCCTGGCAAACCGACCTTCATGCCTTCGATCATTTTTGCGATTGCGCGGGCATTGGCGATCACTTCGGCCTTGTTGTGCAGGCGCGGCATTTTGTAGTTGACGACGGCCACGCCGACACAGTCCTTACTGCTTGAGATATCTCCGTGAATCATTGCGGTCTCCTATGTTCGATGAGGGGGCGGAAAACAAAAACGCCTGTCCGACCACAGGTGGTCATGACAGGCGTTGGTGCCAGGTTGCCGAGTCGACGGTGTTGTCGTTGGCAGCGAAATTGCTAACGAAGAGTAGGTCAGCGCGCAGTTCGCTGTCAAGCTGATTTCGGGTGCCGCCAAGGCTGCGTTGGCTGTGCAGCCCGCACCGTGGTTCTGTGTTGGTTTGTATTTGGAAAGGGTCGAGCGGTGGCCAATACCAATCCCATACCCGTAGGCGTGCTGTTTTCACGCTCAGGCCCTACCTCGCATGCAGAGCTGGCCCAGTGGCTGGGCACGTCATTCGCCATCCGCGAAATCAATGATGCAGGTGGCGTGTGCGGCCGCGAAATTCAGCCAGTCCACTGCGACCCCGCGTGCGTGCCGCGCAATTACCGCGTCATGGCGGAGAAGATGATTCAGGAAGACCGGGTTCAGGTGATCTTCGGCTGCTACCTTTCGAGTACGCGAAAGGCGGTGCTGCCTGCGGTCGAAAAATGGCAACGGCTGCTGATGTACCCGACGCCTTACGAAGGGTTCGAGTACTCGCCGAATATTGTTTACACCGGCGCGGCACCCAACCAAAACAGTGCGCAGCTGGCTGACTACATGACGCGGCATTTCGGTGCGCGGGTGTATTTGGTCGGCAGTGACTACATCTACCCGTACGAGTCGAACCGGATCATGAGTGATTTCATCTCCGAGCGACCGGGCGGCTCCAAAGTCGAAGAACGTTACGTGCGGCTGGACGCGACCGAACGTGACTTCGTGTCGATCGCCCGCGACATCAAAGAAAAACAGCCCGATTTTGTTTTCTCCACGGTGGTGGGCAAGGGCACGCGCATGCTCTACCAGGCTTACGCGGATGCAGGAATAGACCCCGCGCGAACGCCGATTGCCAGCTTGACCACCTGCGAGGTCGAGGTGTCCGAGATGGGCACCCGCATCGCCGAAGGCCACTACACCGCGGCCGCTTACTTTCAAACGATTGACAGCCGCAACAACCGCGATTGCCTGGCGCGTTTTCGTTCGATGTTCGGTGCTGAAGTCGAACCCAACATGTGCTGGGAGGCGGCGTACTTTCAGGTGCATTTGTTTGCACAAGCCATGCGGCGCTGTGGCAGCGATGAAATTGCGCAGCTGCTGCCGCACCTGCTGGGCAGTGAGTTCGATGCGCCGCAGGGCAGGGTGCGCATCGACCCGGTCAGCCACCACACGCGGCTGCACCCGCGCATCGCCCGCGTCGATTCCAACGGGCGTTTCGAGATCGTTTGGCAGTCGACGATCCCGGTGGATGCCGACCCGTATTTGGTCAACCACTCCACCGATTGCGGCGGTGCACACCGCCTTGAAGCGCTGGCCGGCGATGATTAGAGACGGTGCCGACCACGGTGTAGCGGGCCGCGTACAGCGTGGCACCCCCGACGTGCTGCGCAACCTGCGCAACGCACGCGTGATGGTGTTTCACCCCAAAGACGCTGACGGCGAATTGCTGGCGCAGCAACTGCAGCGCATAGGCTGTCAGGTGGTCAGCATGTGGCCGCCGCTGGCTGATTTACCCGACACGGTGGATGCTGTTTTTTGCGCGGTGCGCCCTGACCACGCCGCCTTCAAGTGCAGCTGGATGGTCGGCGAGCAGTCGCCACCGGTGATAGCGATAGTGAACTATGAGAACCCGACCGTCGTCGATGCGGTGCTGCAAATGCGCGCGCAGGCCGTGCTGGTGAGTCCGGTTCGCTCGACCGGAATTTTGTCGGCCTTGGCGGTGGCGAAATATGTGCACGGCGAGCTGCGCGAGGCACGCCGGCGCGTGTTGCGGCTCGAACAAAAACTGTTGTCGGTCAGCCAGGTCAGCGATGCCAAGGCCATCCTGGTACGCACACGCAACATCAGCGACGACGAGGCCTACCGAATCATTCGCGAACAAGCCATGGGCAAACGGGTAACCACCGATGAAATCGCGCGCGCCATCATTCACGCAGACGGCGTGTTGTCATTCACCGGCCGCGATCGCGGCCCGGGCAAGCCGCCGCCCGAAGGCTGACCCGGCAAGCGGCCGCTTAGACGTCCACTGAGGCAAGCGGCCGCTTGAACGTCCGTCAAGGCGAGCGGCCGCTTGAACGTCCGTTAAGGCAAGCGGCCGCTTGCCAAGGCCGCCGCGGCCGATCGGGTTTCAACGCCGAGCTTTTCGAACACATGTTCCAGGTGTTTGTTGACGGTGCGCGGGCTCATGCCGAGGATGTCTGCGATGTCGCGGTTGGTTTTGCCTTTGGCCAGCCACGACAGCACTTCGGTTTCGCGCGGCGTCAATGCGGCGTGGGCCAGCCGGGACATCGCCTGCGTGCCTTCGCGCTGCAGCTCGAGCAGCAGCATGGTTTCGCCGAGCGTGGCGCTGCCCATATTGCGTATCGACAGCGCAGGCGTGGTCTGGGTGTGGGCCAACAGCGTGTGATGGGCATCGGTATTTGTATTGGCATTTGCATTGGCAGCCGCGCGCAGTGCCGATTGCCACGCCGAAGGCAGCTGGCCAACGGGGTTGCCGTCGTTCGATGAATGCAGCCACACCGCGGCCTGCGGTGAATGCCAGGCCACCCGCCCGAGCGCGTCAACCAACACCACACCGAGACCGGCCACGTCGACCGCATCGCGTGCCATGCGGCTGATGCGTGCATTGCGCGCATGGGTGTGCAGCCGCGCCAGCACTTCTTGCGCGCGCAGTGGTTTGACCACGTAGTCGACGCCGCCACAGGCAAAGCCCTCCACCACGTCGGCGGTTTCCGCCATGCCGGTCATGAAGATCACCGGCACGTGTGCCCATGCAGGCGTGTCCTTGATGCGGCGGCAGGTGTCGAAGCCCGACAAACCGGGCATCAATCCGTCGAGCAATATCGCGTCGGGCGTGACGAGCTCCAGACGCGCCAGCGCGGTCTCGCCATCGCAGGCCACCAACACGGTGTAGCCCGCGCTTTCCAGGGTGTCGCACAACACGCCGAGGCTGCTGGGGGCGTCGTCGACCACCAGCACCACCGGCCGATCGGCGTCGGTTCGGCGTGGCTCGGCGGGCGGTGAATCCGCCGGCAGCGCATGCGGGTCAAAACTTGACACCGCAGTTGACACAGCGGGTGGTGTGGGCAGCAACATGGTCAGCTGGCCTGTGCGGTAGTGGCCAACAGCGATTGCAGTTGGGCCATCTCGAATCGGTTGACCAGGCCGCGCAGGCGGGTGCACACCGGGGCCAAGGTGAGGTCGGCTGCGGCGATGCCATCGAGCGCGGTTTGCAAGCCGCGCACATGGCCCAGGCGCACCAGGCGCAGCAGGTCGCAGCGCACGCGGTCGGGCAGGTTCAGAAGGGCGGCCGCGGCGTGGTCGCCGTGGTGGTCGCCGTGGTGGTCGTCATTGGCCAGCAATGACGGCAGCGCTGCGCCTATGGTTCGCCATTCCAAACCCAGCGTGCGGTGCAGTGCGGCCAGCAGCTCCGATTCACGCACCGGTTTCGCAATGAAGCCTTGGCATTGCGCCGCGCGCAGCCGCTGTGCCTGGTTGTCGAACACGTTGGCCGACACCATCAGGATCGGTGTGTCGGTGTAGCCCGCCGCGCGCAGTCGGGCCGCGGTTTGCCAGCCGTCCATGTCGTCCATCGTGATGTCGAGCAACACCGCGTCGGGCACCGACAGGCGCAGGCTGGCCAAACACTCGGTGCCGCTGGCGGCTTCGCGCACCACAAAGCCCAGCGGCATCAGCAGCCCGGCCAACAGCTGCCGCTGTACCGGCTGGTCGTCGACCACCAGCAACGTGCGCGGTGCGCCGAAGTAGCCGACGATTTGCCGCGGTGCGTCGCGCAGTGGCCCGGGGTCCGTGGTGGCGCTCAAATACATGCGCACGCTGAAGGTGCTGCCGCTGGGCGAGGTGCTGGCCAGCGCCAAGTCGCCGCCCATCAGCGAGGTCAACAAGCCAGTGATCGTCAAGCCCAGGCCGGTGCCCGGCTCACCGCCTTGTCGGCGACCTGCGGCACCGCGCTCGAACGGCAGAAAGATGCGTTCGCGGTCTTGCGCGAGTACGCCTACGCCGGTGTCGATCACATCGAAGCGCACCACCTGCTTGCGCGCGTCTACCCACAGCGTCACGGTGCCGGTGTCGGTAAAGCGCACCGCATTGGCCAGCAGGTTGATCAGGATTTGGCGCAGCCGCTTGGCGTCGGCCTTGACCCAGCTCGGCAGCCTGCCGGTGCAGGTGTAGACGAATGCCAGGCCTTTGGCTTCGGCTTGTGGGCGCACCATGCGCACCAGTTCATCGACGAAGTCCGGCAGCTGCAGCGGCACCGCATCGAGCTTCAACCGGCCGGCCTCGATGCGCGCCAAATCGAGCAGGCCGTCGATCAGTGACAGCAAATGCTCGCCGCTGCGCTGGATGGTTTGCACCGCCGCCCGTGGGGTGCCGGCCAGTGCCGCATCCTTCAACAAAATTTGTGAATAACCGAGGATGCCGTTGAGCGGCGTGCGCAGTTCGTGCGTCATGCCGGCCACATAACGGGTCTTCGCCAGGTTGGCTGCCTCGGCCACTTCCTTTGCGGTTTGCAGCGCCGCGTGGGTACGCGAGTGGGCTTCGATTTCGCGCTGCAGCAATTGGTTTTGGCGCATCGATTCGTCTTGCGCCATGCGCGTGCTTTCGCTGCTGAGCACCACCCACCAGCTGCACACCACCGCCACCAGCAGCAGCAACGCGAATACGTTGACGAATGCCGAGGTCAACAGCGCGTGGCCTGCCGCGGCCAGCCCAGGCCCGACTGCTTGCGCGTAAACCATGCCCATCACCGCGGCCAGCAGTGCACACAGCGACGACGCAACGACGAGAAAATGACCGATGCGCGGCCCGACCCGTGGGCCCACGTTTTGATCAAGGCGCTGACCTGCGTGCGGACCCATGCTGTCAATTGCGCTGGCATTTCTGCTCGCATTTCTGCTCGCATTTCCGCTCGCATTTCTGCTCGCATTTCTGCTAGCACTTGTGCTGGCGTTTGTGCTGGCGTTGGTGCTGGCGTTGGTGCGATCAACCGCGCGATCAGCTGCGCGGGCGACCGCAGCCAAACCAACGCGCGCCGCCAGCGATTTCGGCAGCAGCTGCACCAGCCAAGCCTCGGCTTGCTCGGCCGCCCGCGCGCCGGTTTTGCAGCGATCATGGCAGCGCGACTCGAGCGTGCAGCACAGCGAGCAAATCGGCGCGCTGTAGGCCGGACAGTGGGCCATGTCTTCGCGCTCGAAGCGGTTCTCGCACACGCTGCATTGCAACGGCTGGCCTGGCCTGCCCAGCGGTTGCGGCTGGCGTGCAATGTAGTAACGGCCACGCGTCCACCAGGCGATGCACGGCGACAGCGCCATGGCGGTGGCAAGTGCAATGAACGGCGCAAACGCCTGCGCAACCGTCCCGAGTGCACCTGCATAAGCAAGCACCGCCAGCGCGGCGGCCAGCAGCATCGACAGCAGGCCGACCGGGTTCACGTCGTACAAGTGCGCGCGCTTGAACTCGATGCCCGCCGGGCTCCAGCCCAGCGGTTTGTTGATCACCAAATCCGCCACCAACGCACCGACCCAGGCTATGGCCAGGTTGCTGTACAGCCCGAGCACCTGTTCCAGCGCCTGGAACACGCCCAGCGTCATCAACAGCACCGCTATCAGCACGTTGAACACCAGCCACACCACCCGGCCCGGGTGGCTGTGTGTCAGGCGGGCGAATACGTTCGACCATGCCAGCGAGCCGGCATAGGCATTGGTCAGGTTGATCTTGACTTGCGACACCACCACGAACAGCGCCGTGGCGGCCAGCACCCACGCCGGGTCGGTGAACACGTAACCATAGGCAGCCAGGTACATCTGCGTCGGCTCGATCGCTTTGGCGGCGGGCAATTCGTGTTGCAACACCACGAATGCGAGGAACGCGCCGCCCAGCATCTTCAACATCCCGGGCACGATCCAACCGGGGCCGGCAACCAACACCGCTGCCCACCAGCGCGTGCGGTTGGCGGTGGTTTTTTCGGGCAGGAAGCGCAGGTAATCGACCTGCTCGCCGATTTGCACCACCAGCGAGAACGCCACCGTCGCTGCCGCACCAAACATGAGCGGATCGAAGCCGCTGTCACCCGAGGTGCGGCCCGTCAGGCCCATGAAGTTCGCGTACAGCTGCGGGTCGCGCCAGAAAACCGCCAGGTAGGGCAGCAGCAGCATCACGCCCCACAGCGGCTGCGTCCACAGCTGCACCCTGGAGATCAGCGTGATGCCGCGCACCACCAGCGGCACGACCACCAGCGAGCTGATCAGGTAGCACCAGCCGATGGCGATGTCGAGAAACATCTGCAACGCCAGCGCCATGATGGCTGCCTCGAGCGCAAAAAAAATGAAGGTGAAGCTGGCGTAAATAAGCGAGGTGATGGTCGAGCCGAGGTAGCCGAAGCCCGCGCCGCGCGTCAGCAAATCCATGTCGACGCCATAGCGCGCGGCGTAGTAGCTGATCGGCAGGCCGGTCAGAAAAGTGATCAGCCCGACCGCCAGGATCGCCCACAGCGCATTGGTGAAACCGTAGTTCAGTGCAATCGCACCGCCAATCGCTTCCAGCGCTAAAAATGACACCGCGCCGAATGCGGTGTTGGCCACCCGCAGCTCGGACCATTTGCGAAAGCTGCGCGGCGTGTAACGCAGCGCGTAGTCCTCCATTGACTCATCGGCGACCCAGGCGTTGTAGTCGCGGCGAATGCGAAAGATCTTCTGCGTCGCCACGCCTGCAGTGGCTCGGGATGGGGCGGTGTCGGTGCGCACACGCGGTGCAGCGCAAGAAGCGTTCCGCACCGCGGTGTGCGGCGGTGTGTGGCGGTGTGCGGCGGTGTGCGGTCGCGTGCGGTGGCGTGCGACTTCGCGGTGGTTGCCGCAGTGTGCAAACGCGCGCGCCTGGGATTGCGCTGGCATTGCGCTGGCATTGCGCTGGTATTACCGCGTACGTTGAATGACGTATTCGACGCGCGTCCACTCGCTCGCACTATGCGTCACATGGCGCGGCGATTTCGCATTGCTATCGACACCACCCCAGGAGCTCCCATGACCCACGACCGTGACGACTCATCCAACCCGATTGCCTCCGGCGCGTCTGCCTTGGGTTCAGCACGCCGTCGGCGCTTGCTGCAAGGCATCGCCTCACTGCCCGCGGTCGGCCTACCCGCGCTGGCGCTGGCGCAACCGTTTCCCAGCGCCAAGATCAACACCACCAAATTGGCAATGACCGACACCGAAGTCACGGTGGGCCAACTGCACTCCGCCACCGGCACGATGGCGATTTCCGAAACCGGATCGATCCAGGCCGAGCAATTGGCCATCGACCAGATCAACGCGCTGGGCGGCATTCTTGGCCGCAAGATCAAAGTCATCAAAGAAGACGGCGCTTCTGACTGGCCGACCTTTGCAGAAAAAAGCAAAAAGCTGTTGGTCAACGACCGGGTGGCTTGTGTGTTCGGCTGCTGGACCAGCGCGTCGCGCAAGGCGGTGCTGCCGGTGTTCGAAAAAGAAAACGGGCTGCTGTACTACCCGACCTTTTATGAAGGTCTGGAGCAAAGCAAGAACGTGATTTACACCGGCCAAGAAGCCACGCAGCAAATCATCTGGGGCCTTGACTGGGGTGCGAAAGAAAAGAAGGCAAAGAGCTTTTTTCTGGTCGGCTCCGACTACATCTGGCCGCGCACTTCAATGAAAATTGCGCGTAAGCACGTCGAGAACTTTCAAAAAGGCAAGATCGTCGGCGAGGAGTACTACCCGCTGGGCAACACCAACTTCAACTCGCTGATCAACAAGATCAAGGTGGCCAAGCCCGACTGCATATTCGCCGCAGTGGTGGGTGGCAGCAATGTGGCGTTCTACAAGCAGCTGAAGGCCGCCGGAATCACCGGCGACAAACAGTTTTTGTTGACGCTGTCGGTGACCGAAGACGAAATGACCGGTGTCGGCGGTGAAAACTTCACCGGCTTTTATTCATCGATGAAGTACTTCCAGTCGCTCGACAACGACAACAACAAAAAGTTCGTTGCCGCCTTCAAGGCCAAGTACGGCCCGGCGTCGGTGATTGGTGACGTTACCCAGGCTGCCTACCTCGGCCCGTGGCTGTGGAAGGCGGCGGTAGAAAAAGCCGGCAGCTTCGACGTCGACAAGGTAGTGGCCGCGTCGCCCGGCATCGAGCTGAAGATTGCGCCGGAAGGCTACGTGAAGCTCGATGAAAACCACCACCTGTGGAGCAAGGCCCGCATCGGTCAGGGGCAGCCGGATGCGACCTTCAAATTAGTTGCCGAATCGACCGAGCTGATCAAACCCGATCCGTTTCCGAAGGGCTACCAGTAACGCGAGGCTGCTGACCCTCACTGCCTGCGCTCTCGCAAAGGCAGAGAGGGCGACCCACAGTGACTGGCCGCACCAAACGCCAAGCCATCCGGGGTCGCACTTTTCTTCAAGCGCAAACGAGGCAACCCGGGTTGGCCCCCCTCCCGCTGGGAGAGGGCTGGGAACAAGGCCGCGCGCTATCCGACCATCGACGAGCACACCCACCATGACCTTGTCCGAAATTGCGAACATCACCACGATGCAAGGCTTCGCAGGCCTGAGCCTGTTTGCGGTGCTGCTGTTGATGGGCTTGGGTCTGGCGATCATCTTCGGTCAGATGGGCGTGATCAACATGGCACACGGTGAGTTCATGACGATCGGCGCGTACACCATTTTTTTGGGATCAACGGTTACCGAAAAATTCGCGCCGCACTTCATGCCGTACTACTTTCCGATCGCCATCGTGGTCGGCTTTGTTTTTGCCTTTCTCGTCGGCTGGTTCGTCGAGTGGTCGTTGATACGCCACCTTTACAAACGTCCACTCGACACCCTACTCGCCACCTGGGGCGTCAGCCTGGCGTTGCAGCAAAGCTTTCGCAGCTTCATCGGCCCGAAAGAAGTCAGTCCGACACTGCCCAATTGGTTGCTCGGTTCGTGGTCGCCGAAGGAAGGCCTCGACATACCGATCAATGGCATGTTCGTGCTCGGTCTGACTTTGCTGGTCACCGGTTGCGTGCTGTGGGCGCTGTACCGCAGCCGCTGGGGCCTGCGGGTGCGCGCCACGGTGGCCAACCGCACGATGGCGAACGCGACCGGTATCAATACCGGCCGAACCGACCGGTTTACGTTTGCAATCGGTTGCGGCATCGCCGGCGTGGCCGGCGCGGCCTTCACCACCATCGGATCGACCGGGCCGACGTCGGGGTCGCTGTACATCGTTGACGCGTTTTTGGTCGTCACCTTCGGCGGCGCGGCCAGTTTGTTGGGCACCGTCGCATCGGCTTTCGGCATTGCGCAGACGCAGTCGATTTCTGAATTCTTTTTGAGCGGTTCGATGGCGAAGGTGTTGACGCTGTCATTGATCGTGCTGATCTTGATGATTCGCCCGCAGGGTTTGTTTGCAGCCAAAGTGCGCAGATGAACTGCGCCACACAGCCGCCGGCAGTTATCGGAGCGCAGTGAATGAACACCTTGCTAAACCACGTAAAGCGTTCGGGGCTGGGGTCGTTGTTGCTGTTGACGGTCGTGTTGGCAGTGGTGTTGCCGCTGTCGCTCGATATTTTTCGGCTCAACCTGGTGGGCAAGTATTTGACCTACGCTTTTGTTGCGGTCGGGTTGGTGATGGTGTGGGGTTATGGCGGTGTGTTGAGCCTCGGCCAGGGCGTGTTCTTCGGCCTCGGTGGCTACGCGATGGCGATGTTCTTGAAGCTGGAAGCGTCGGATCCAATCACCACCAAGATCCAGTCCACGCCGGGCATTCCGGATTTCATGGACTGGAACCAAATCACCGAACTGCCGTTGTTTTGGCTGCCTTTCAAAAGCCTGCCATTGACGTTGATCTTGGTGGTGGCGGTGCCGACGCTGCTGGCCTGGATCGTCAGCTACGCGATGTTCAAGCGGCGGGTGGGCGGTGTCTATTTCGCGATCATCACGCAGGCGGTGTCGCTGATTTTGTCGGTGCTCATCATCGGCCAGCAGGGCTACACCGGTGGCGTCAACGGCATGACCGATTTGAAGACGGTGCTTGGTTGGGACACGCGTACCGACAGCGCCAAGTACGTTTTGTATTTCATCTGCGTCGGCCTGTTGATCGCCAGCCTCTTGGTGTGCCGCTGGGTGCAGCAAGGCAAGTGCGGCACCTTGCTGCTGGCGATGCGCGACAAGGAAGACCGGGTGCGCTTTTCTGGCTACGACGTGGCCGATTTCAAGATCTTTACTTTCTGCCTGGCGGCCGGGTTGTCGGGCATCGGTGGTGCGCTGTTCGCGCTGCAGGTCGGCTTCATGTCACCCAGTTTTGTTGGCATCGTGCCGTCGATCGAAATGGTGATTTACGCCGCGGTCGGTGGCCGCATGAGCCTGGTCGGAGCGGTGTACGGAGCACTGCTGGTCAATGCCGGCAAGACACTTTTCTCCGAAACATTTCCCGACCTGTGGTTGTTCCTGATGGCCGCACTTTTCATCGGCGTGACGATGGCGTTTCCGATGGGTCTGGCGGGTTTGGTTGAAAGTCACATCAAGCCGTGGTGGGCGCGCCGATTGGCCGATCGGCGCAGCAACCGGCAGCGGGTCGCGGCGGCTCAAGCTGCTCACCCCAACGCACCTGTGCTGCCTGCGAACGGCCACACCGCGGCCCACACCACAACGCACACGCACACGCAGGGCCCGCGGCTCGTGCACGGCCACGACGAAGCAACGCCACCCGGTGTGGGCCGGTTGCGTGGCGGCGCGACGAAGTGATGCACTCGGGCACACCATGATCAGCACCAATACCGATTTCGCGCTGGCTGTCGAAGACCTCACGGTGTCGTTCGACGGCTTCAAAGCCATCGACGCTCTGAACCTGTACATCGACAAAAACGAGCTGCGCGTGATCATTGGTCCGAACGGTGCGGGCAAGACGACGCTGCTCGATTTGATTTGCGGCAAGACGCGCGCCAGCAGCGGCAGCATCAAATTCAAGAACACCGAGCTGACCAACATGGCCGAGCACAAACGGGTGCGGCTGGGCATCGGCCGCAAGTTTCAAACGCCGTCGATCTACGAGAACCTGAGCGTGTTGCAAAACCTCGAGGTGTCGTATCCGCGCGGCCGTTCGGTATTTGGCGCGCTGGTCTTCAAGTGCAGCGATGAGGTCGCGTCGAAAGTGCAGGCGGTGGCCAAAGAAATCAGCCTCGCCGACAAGTTGGACACCGAAGCCGGGCTGCTGTCACACGGCCAAAAACAGTGGCTGGAAATCGGCATGCTGCTGATGCAGGAACCCGAGCTGCTGATGCTCGACGAACCGATTGCCGGCATGAGCGCGCGTGAACGCGAGCTGACCGCCGAATTGCTCAAGCGCATCTGTGCGAACCGCGCGGTCATCGTGATCGAGCACGACATGGATTTCGTCAAACAAATCGCCCACAAAGTCACCGTGATGCACCAAGGAAAAATTCTGGCCGAAGGCTCGATGGACAAGGTGCAGAACGATCCCGCGGTGATCGATGTGTATTTGGGTCACTGATCTGCACCGCAGCAGCCGCGAGATTGGAGGAACCCCATGCTCAACGTCACCAACTTGCACGTCGGCTATGGCCAAAGTGAGGCGTTGCACGGCATCGATTTCACTGCCCACAAAAACGAGACCATCGCCATCATGGGGCGCAACGGTATGGGCAAAACCACGCTGTTCAAGTCGTTGATCGGCATCCTGGCGTTGAAGTCCGGATCGATCCATGTCGATGGCCAGGACATCAGCAAGGACGAAAGCTACCAGCGCGTCATCAAAGGCATTGCGTACGTGCCGCAGGGTCGCATGATTTTCTCGACGCTCACCGTCACCGAAAACATCCAGACCGGTTTGGAAAACGCCAAAGACCAGCGCATACCCGATGAAATTTATGCACTGTTTCCGGTGTTGTTCGAGATGCGCCACCGCAAGGGCGGCAACCTGTCAGGCGGGCAGCAGCAGCAGTTGGCGATTGCCCGCGCGCTGGTCACCAACCCGAAGGTGCTGCTGCTCGACGAGCCTACCGAAGGCATTCAGCCATCGATCATCAAAGACATTGCCCGTGCACTGAACGAGATCCGCAGGCTGCGCGAGATCACCATCATCGTGTCGGAACAGGTGCTCAGTTTTGCGCTGGATGTGGCCGACCGGTTGTTCGTCATCGAAGGCGGCCGCCTCGTACACGAAACCAGCCGTGCCGACACCAACGTGGCGCACATCAAGCAATACCTTTCAGTCTGATGCACTGCGAACTGAGAAACATGTCAGTTGCCGTCGTCAGCTTTGTCGCACTGCCTGCAGCACGTCGATTGCGATTCCCCCGCCACTACGGAGCCCACCATGACTGACACCTTGATCAAGGTCGACTTAAGCCAATCGCCGCTGGACAACCCACACATCCACAACCGCTGGCACCCGGACATTCCGATGGCGTGCTGGGTCGCGCCGGGCGACGATTTCATCCTTGAAACCTTCGACTGGACCGGCGGCTTCATCAAGAACAACGACAGTGCCGACGACGTGCGCGACATCGACCTGACCATCGTGCACTACCTGTCCGGCCCGGTCGGCGTAAAGGGGGCCGAGGCCGGTGATTTGCTGGTGGTCGAGCTGCTCGATATCGGTGCCAAGCACGACAGCCTGTGGGGCTTCAACGGTTTTTTCAGCAAGAAAAACGGTGGCGGTTTTTTGACCGATCACTTTCCCCAGGCGCAGAAGTCGATCTGGGATTTCAAGGGCATGTTCACCAGTTCACGCCATGTACCCGGGGTCCGCTTCGCGGGCTTGATTCACCCGGGTTTGATCGGCTGCCTGCCCGACAAACCGATGCTGGAGATGTGGAACAAGCGCGAGATCGATTTCATTGCCACCGATCCCCACCGCGTGCCAGCCTTGGCCTGCCCACCGTTCGGCGGCACCGCGCACATGGGCAAGCTGACCGGCGAGGCGAAAAGCAAAGCCGCCGCTGAAGGCGCGCGCACCGTGCCGCCGCGTGAACACGGTGGCAACTGCGACATTAAAGACCTGTCACGCGGCGCGAAAATCTACTTTCCGGTGTATGTCGACGGGGCTGGTCTGAGCGTGGGCGACCTGCACTTCAGCCAAGGCGACGGCGAGATCACATTTTGCGGTGCCATCGAGATGGCTGGTTGGGTGCACATGCGCGTCAGTCTGCTCAAAGGCGGCATGGCCAAGTACGGCATCAAAAACCCGATCTTCAAACCCAGCCCGATTACGCCGACCTACAACGACTATCTGATCTTCGAAGGCATCTCGGTCGACGAGTACGGCAAGCAGCACTACCTCGATGTGCATGTGGCGTACCGGCAGGCCTGCCTGAATGCGATTGCGTACCTCAAAAAGTTCGGCTACTCAGGTGCGCAGGCGCATTCGATTTTGGGAACCGCGCCGGTGCAAGGCCACATCAGCGGCGTGGTCGACATACCGAATGCGTGCGCAACGCTGTGGCTGCCAACGCAGATATTCGACTTCGACATCAACCCGAATGCGGCAGGCCCGGTAAAGCACCTCGATGGCTCGATCGACATGCCGCTGTCGCCCGATTTGGTTTGATTGGCTTTCCGCAGGACGCCGCCCAATGCCCACCTATGACTATGACTGCCCCGAGTGCGGCCGCTTCGATGCGCAACGCCGCATTGCCGCGCGCGATGAACCGGCTTCGTGCCCGCAGTGCACGAAGCCCGCGCTGCGGGTGGTTGCCTGTGCGCCGCGGTTGGCGTTGATGGCCAGCGCCGCACGCGGCGCGTTTCAAATCAATGAACGCGCCGCGCATGCGCCGCAGCACTCCAGCAGCTATCAGCGGCTGGCACATCCGGCGGGTTGCGGCTGTTGCGCCACCACGGGTGCCAAGGGGCGCGGTGCCACGGTGCAGGCTGCCAACGGTGCCAAGGTGTTTCCGAGCAAGCGGCCGTGGATGATCAGTCACTGATCTCGTGGTGTCACGGAGGCCGCGTGCGCCGGTTTGAGTTGATCAAAACGCGCCGCATTGCGCGGGTTGATTCGGCGTCGCGCTAACCGGTCAGCGCTTCGCGATAGCTGTTTTGCGCGCTGGCGCTGAACGACCGCAGTGCCTCGGCCATGCCGCCGCTCAGGTGGCCGGCGCGGTGCAGTGCGTGCAACGTGGTCAGCTGGTCGGCAGTTTTCAACGCCATGCCGAGTGGCGACTGCACCAGCGGCAGGCCAACCGCAGTGACTTCGTCGGCCAGCGCGTCGACCGGCGCGCTGAGCTGCCACGGCCGCACCAGTTTGCCGAACAGCGCGTCGCGCCGCGCAAGCAGTGCTTGCACCATTTTCGGCACCAGCAGCATCGGCACATCGGCGGTTGAAATGCCGAGGCTGTCGAGGGCGCGCAGCGCGGCAGTCCAGCCAGTGTTGTGCAGCAGGCCGGCCAGGTAGCCGTCGAGCGGATCCAGCGCGCTGGCGCTGGCAAGCGCTGCGCACAGCCGCGCCTTGCGGTCGGCATCGGCCCAAATTTGTTGCGCAGCCTGGGCTGACAAGGTGCTGCCACGGGCATCGAACATTGGTCGCAGCAGGGAGGTGGCGACGACGCGGCGCAGGTTGTCGGCACCGATCGCCATCACCGCATGTTCCAGGTCGGCCACCGGTTCGGCACCTTGACGCTGCGCGTGGTTGGCCCGCCGAATGACTTCAGCGGCCAGCACCGCGTCTTGCGAAATGCGCGCCGACACGTCGGCTGCTGCGTAGTTTTCGTTGCGCAGCGCTTTCATCAGTTGCGGCAACACCTGTGGTGCGCGCGGCAGCAATGCGCTGGGCTGGCCATCGGCGTCGATCACCTCGTCCAGTCGGCGCAGCAGGGTGCGGGTCGCCGGTGTCAGTGCGCCGTCGGTCGGCAGTGGGCTGTGGCCGGGCTGCCCGAGTAGCCATTGCATGAATCGACCGGCTTGATCGGCGCTCAGGCCCGGCACGTCGACCGCGGTGCGCGGTGCTGCCGATGCGGACTCGGGCGGCTCGGCGGGCGGTGCGGCTGGGTTGCCTGCGGCGTGGGCGACTGCCGCAGGTTCGGCGGACCGCAGCGCGGCGGGTGCGGCGGGTGCGGCGGGTGCGATATCCGCATGCAGTCGATTCGGCGCGCGCCGCACCGCGGCGGGCGCTGCGGTGTCGCGGTGCAGCCAGTGGGTAATCAGTCGGGTCCAACCAAACATCGATATTGCGCCTCGGGCAAGCCTGCATCGTTTCACGGCAGGCGGGTAGGAGTATGCCGTCGCGTGGGCCGCTGCGGCGCACTGCGATCCGGCGAACAAGCAGCCTCTGGCCCGCTTGTTTCGGCGACGGCGCGCTGCCGCAAGTTCATAGAGTTTGCAACCCCGCGACCGAGCGCCGGCCGCCCATTCGCAGCCGCTCGCAAGCGCCGATGTGCGTGGGTTCAGGCTGCGCCCGGTTGTTGTTGATCGCCCAAAAAAAGCGTTGGTAAGCGCTGCACGATTCCATGTCCCCAACCGATTGCACAACAAACACAACGCGGACATCGCGGCCACCACGGCAAGCACGTCGGCAGGCAAAACTGCAGCCGCGCCGCGCGCTGCGACGCACGGCCTGGGCGGTGCTGTGGTGCGCCGCCATGCCGGCGTGGGCGGGCGACGATCTGACGGTGCTCAGTTTGGAAAGCCTGCTCGATGTGACCATCGTCGGCGCGTCTAAATACGAACAAAAGCAAAGCGAGGTGGCGGCTGCGGCGAGCGTGATCACGCGCCAGGAAATCAAGGCCTACGGCTGGCGCACGCTGTCGGAAGCACTGGCCAGCCTGCCCGGCGTGCACACCACCTACGACCGCCAGTACACCGGCCTCGGGGCGCGTGGTTTCGGCCTGCCGGGCGACCTGACCACCCGCGTGCTGGTCACCATCAACGGCAACCGGGTCAACGACCCGACCTACGACAGCGGCCCCACCGGCGGTGAGTTTCCGCTCGATGTCGATTTGATCGAACGCATTGAGTTCATCCCGGGCCCGGGCGGCGCGGTGTACGGCCAGAACGCGATGTTCGGCGTCGTCAATGTGATCACCCGGCGCGGCGCAGATGTGCACGGCGGCGAAGTGGCGGCGTCGTACCAGGATGCGCAGGCGCTGCGCAAAGGCCGCGTCAGCTGGGGCAGAAAATTCGACCATGGGCTCGATGTGTTGCTGTCGGCCAGCGGGCTGAACAGCAGCGGCCAGGATCGGTTCTACGACTTCGGCAGCCGAGGTGTGGCCGGTGTTGCGGCAGGCCTGGACGGCGAGCGCGACCGCGAGCTGTTTGCCCGCGTGGCGCGCGGTGCGTGGTCGGCCGACCTGGTGCACGGCAGCCGCCGCAAAGACGATGCCACCGGCTCGCGCCTGTCTGACCCGCTGGTGCGCGGCCAATTCATCCGCGACGTCTACACGCTGGCGCAGCTGCAATACGCAGCAGAGTTCGCCGACGACACGGTGCAAGTCACCGGCCGCTTGTTCGCCGGCGAGTATCGATTCCGCACCAGCCAAAGCTACGGCACGGTGCTGTCTTCGCCAGCCGAAGGCAGCTGGCGCGGCACCGAATGGCGCGTGCTGTCGACCGCTTTGGCACAGCACAAACTGATGCTCGGCGTCGAAGCGCAAGACAACCTGCGCAACGACCAGGCGGCGCTCAGCCCCGCCGACCCCACGCGAAACATTCGGCTGCGCAACAGCGGCTGGCGCGTTGGAATGTATGCACAAGACGAATGGCACTTCGCTGACCGCTTCACCGCCACGCTGGGTGCCCGTGTCGACCGCAACGATGCGACCGGTACCGACCTGAGCCCGCGCGCCGCGCTGATCTGGCAAGCCGCCACCGCGACCACCGTGAAGGCGCTGTACGGCCGTGCGCACCGCGCGCCAAATGTTTACGAGCGCGAGTTCGACGACGGCGTAGCGCAGGTGCGCAACCCGATGCTGCAAGGCGAGCGGGTCGACACGCTGGAGCTGGTGGCTGACCACCGCATGGCTGCGGACCTGGCTTTGCGCATGTCGGTTTATGAATGGACGCTGCACGGCTTGATCGCGCAGGGCATCGACCGCACGACCGGTTTGTCGCAGTTTCAATCGGGCGGAAAAATCACTGCGCGCGGCATCGAGTGGTCGGCCGACAAGACCTTTGCGTTCGGTGCGCGCGTGCGTGGCAGCGTGTCTTCGCAGCATGTGTCGCGCGCCGACGGCCAGTCGCAGCCGAATTCGCCTACGCTGCTGGGCAAGTTGAACGCCTTGGCACCGTTGCCGTGGTGGGGTTTGCACGCAGGGTATGAGTTGCATGCCGACAGCAAGCGCCGCGCGGCCAGCGTGCATGCGGCCGGTGGCGACATCGGCGGCTACGCGCTGTCGAACCTGACGTTGCGCACCGACGCACTGGCACCCGGCCTCGAACTGTCGGTCGGCATCTACAACCTGTTCGACAAACGCTATGCGCACCCTGGTGCCAGCACCAACTGGCAACGCGCGCTGGAACAAGACAGCCGCACGGTGCGGCTGGCGTTGAGCTGCCACTTTTGAGGCAGATGCAGATGCCGATGCAGATGCCAATGCAAATGCCGCTGCTGCCCTCGATGTCGTTGTCGCTGTCGCTGTCGTCCTCGTTTTCGCGCCTCCGAGCCATGCCACCCATCGCAGCGCAACGCGGCCACCGTGTGCGGCTGCGCAGCAGGCGGGCTGCAGTAATGCCGCGTGTGGTCGATAACGAGTCAACTATTGATTCGTCGATGCCACACCTGATTCGTCTGCCGCGAAAAAAGTCACGCCAGCGCCGCTGCGTGCACCTGCCGCGCCCCATGCGTCGCATGCGCTGGATGTTGGTCGCTGCGATGGCGGCTGCGCTGCCTTGCCACGCGTCGACCGACATCACCACGATGGAGTTGGAAAGCCTGCTGAACGTGGCCATCGTCGGTGCCAGCAAATACGAACAAAAGCAAAGCGCGGTGCCCGCGGCGGTCAGCGTGATCACGCGCCAGGAAATCGTCGCCTACGGCTGGCGCACGCTCGGCGACGCGTTGGCCAGCTTGCCGGGTGTCTACGGCTTGTACGACCGCCAATACAGCAGCCTGGGTGCCCGCGGTCTGGGCTTGCCGGGCGACTCCACGACCCGTGTGTTGGTCACCATCAACGGCAACCGGGTCAATGACCCGACCTATGACAGCGGCCCTGATGGGCGGGCGTTTCCACTCGATGTGGATCTGATCGAACGCATTGAATTCATTCCCGGACCTGGTGGCGCGGTGTACGGCCAAAACGCGATGTTCGGCGTGGTGAACGTCGTCACCCGGCGTGGTGCCGACTTGAACGGCGGCGAGCTGTCAGCGGCCTACGAATATCCGCAATCGCAGCGCACGGGCCGCGCCACCTACGGCCGCATGCTCGACAACGGCATCGACCTGTTGCTGTCGGTGTCGGGTCTGAAGGCCAGCGGCGACGACCTGCGTCTCGACTTCGGTCGCACCGGGTTGTCGGGCGTCGCGCGTGGCCTCGACGGTGAGAACCTGAAGCAGTTTTTCGCCAGCGCGGCGCGCGGTGCCTGGTCGGGCGAACTGGTGTACGGCAACCGCCGCAAGAACGACCCGACCGCATCGGTTTTTTCTGACCCGTTGCTGCGTGGTCAATTCGTACGCGACAGCTACACGCTCGCGCAGCTGCAGTTTCAAGACCGTTTTGCCGACGACACGCTGCAGCTCAGCGGCCGCTTGTTCGGCGGCGCGTACCGCTTTCAAACCAGCCAGCGCTATGCCGGTGTGCGCACCCTGTCGCCCGCCGAAGGCATCTGGCGTGGCACCGAATGGCGGCTGCTTCACGCCGGGTTCGCCCACCACAAATTGATGGTGGGTTTGGAGGCGCAAGACAACCTGCGTCTCGATCAGGCGGTGCAGCGGCCCGATGTAGCCGGACCCGGTGTGCACCTGCGCAATTCGGGCTACCGGGTTGGCTTGTATGCGCAGGATGAATGGCAGATCAACACCCTGGTGAGTGCCACGCTGGGCGCACGCATCGACCGCAACGACGCCACGCCAACCCACGCCAGCCCGCGCGCTGCACTCATTTGGCAAGCCACGGCCAGCACCACGCTGAAGGCGTTGTACGGCCGCGCGCACCGCGCACCCAATGTGTTCGAGCGTGACTTCGACGACGCTGGCATTTCCCAACTGGCCAACCCGGATTTGGGCGGCGAGCGTATCGATACGGTCGAGTTGGTGGCCGACCACCGCGTCGGTCGCGACCTGACCCTGCGCGCCACTGCCTACCAGTGGACGCTGCACGGCTTGATCGCCCAAGGCACGGATGCTGCCAGCGGCCTCACGCAGTACCGATCGGGGGCCAGGATCAGCGCGCAGGGCCTGGAGTTGTCGGCCGACAAAACCTGGGCGCGGGGTGCGCGGCTGCGTGGCAGCTTGTCATCGCAACACGTCGGGCACCACGCTGCTGGCGCGCAGCCGAATTCACCGAAGCTGCTGGCCAAGCTCAACGCCACCAGCCGACTGCCTTGGTGGGATATGCATGCCGGCTACGAGTTGCGCTACGACAGCGCGCGCACCACCTTGAGCGGCCAGCGGTTGGGCGGCTATGCGTTGTCGAATCTGCACCTGTCGACCGGCGCTTTTGGCACCGGGTGGACGGTGTCACTGCACGTGCAAAACGTGTTCGACAAGCACTATGCGCATCCTGCGCCCGACACCAGTTGGCAAGACGCGCTGCAGCAAGACGGCCGCGTGGTGCGGTTGCAGCTCGACTACCGGTTTTGAACGCGATGACGTACCCAGCGCCATTCCGCTGCCCGCTGCCGAATCTGCGCCGCGCGTGGCAGCACCGGCTGGTCTGCGCTGTCATGGCGATGGGCATGGGTTTTCCCGGCGCGGCGTATCCGTTGGGCATCGACCAGTTGCTGCGCATGCCGCTGGAGCAGTTGCTGCAGTTGCGCATCACGCCGCCGTCCGCGGCGAGTGACTGCATGGCGACGGCGTGCACGCAACCTGCGCGGGGCGCGCCATGAACCGCTTCACACGCCGCGTGCTGTGCGCACTGGCTGCGGCTGCCTGGGCACTGTTATCCAGCTCGACCGCACAAGCCGATGAGCTGCCTGAATACCGATTGAAAGCTGCGTTTTTGTACAACTTCATTGTGTTTACCGAATGGCCGTTGCCGCTGTCACCGGCGATCAATTTGTGCGTCGTGGGCAACGATCCATTCGGCCCGGAAATCGATGCGTTGAACGCCAAGCCGGTCGGCGCGCGCCGCATCGCGGTGCAGCGCAAAGCGGCGGCCGAATCAATCGATGGCTGCCAGGTGGTGTTCGTCGCACCATCGGCTGTGGGCGGCTTGCCGCAGCTGCTGAAAACGGTGCACGGTCGACCGGTGCTGGTGGTGGCCGACAGCCCGGGTGCGGCGCGCCAGGGCGCGGCGCTGAACATGGCGGTGACGCAAAACAAAGTCACCTTCGAGGCCAACGTGCAGGCCGCGCGTGAGGCGCAACTCACGCTCAGCTCGAAGCTGTTGCGCCTGGCCACCGAGGTGCAGCAATGATCGCGCTCGGCAGTCGGCTGCGGCGCATCAACGCGCTGGCCATCGGCGTGGCGATTGCCACGGTGGCGGTCATCGTGCTGGTCAGCACCTTTGTGATGGGTGCCTTCAAAATGGTCGACGCGAGTCGCGCGCAGGCGATGGTGATGGCCGATAACGCGGCCGCACCGCTGATGTTCGAAGACGTGAAGTCGGCCACCGAGGTGCTGCAGTCGCTGCGCCACCTGCCTGATGTGAAGCTGGCGGCGCTGTACCGTGAAGACGGCAAGCTGCTTGCCAGCTACCGAGTCGGCGCGCATGCTGCGCCGCCCGCGCTGACCGGCAAAGAGCCGGCGTTGCGGCTTGGAATCGACGACTTCACCTTGATCGAGCCGGTGCGGCTGGACAAACAAGTGCCCGGCTATTTGCTGCTGCACGTGAATTTGGCCGGGCTGTTTTGGATCACCGCCTGGCAGGTCGTCGCCACGCTGGTTGCCGCCGCACTCGCGATGGTGGCCAGCGGCTGGCTGCTGCGCCGCTTGAACGAATCGGTGCTGCGCCCGCTGGATGATTTGAATGCGCTGATGTTGAGCGTGTCGGCCGACTCCGACCTGACCGTGCGCGCGCAGCCCAGCGACATAGCCGAGCTGCACACCTTGGGCCGGGGCTTCAACGCGATGCTCGAGCAAACCCAATCGCGCGATGCGTTTTTGACCGACTACCGCGACCACCTCGAAGGCGAGGTTGCACGGCGCACCAGCGAGCTGTCGCACGCGAAGGACGTGGCCGAAGCGGCCAGCCTGGCAAAAAGCGAATTCCTCGCGACGATGAGCCACGAGATTCGCACGCCGGTCAACGGCGTGTTGGGCATGAACGAACTGCTGGTCGACAGCGACTTGCAGCCGCAGCAGCGCACCTGGGCCGAAGCGGTGCAGGCGTCTGGCCGCCATTTGCTCGGCGTCATCAACGACATCCTCGACTTCTCGAAGATCGAATCGGGCCACCTCGATTTGGAAGCGGTCGACTTCAACCTGGTCGATGTGGTCGAAGACGCGCTGGCGATGTTTGCGCAACCGGCCGAAAGCAAAGGCCTGGAGTTGGCCGCGCAATTCATTCCGCCCGATGCGCCGTTGGCGGTGCGCGGCGACCCGTTCCGGCTGCGCCAGGTGATTGCCAACCTGATCAACAACGCAGTCAAGTTCACCGAAAACGGCGAGGTGGTGGTGCGGGTGCGCTGCGTAGCGAAAAACACCACCGATTTGCAGCTGAGCATTTGCGTCGAAGACACCGGCATCGGCATCGCGCCCGAGTCGCAAGCCAAAATTTTCGAGCACTTTTCACAGGCCGATGGCACCACCACCCGCCAGTACGGCGGCACCGGTTTGGGCTTGGCGATTTGCCGCCGCCTGCTTGGTTTGATGCGCGGCAGCGTGCGGGTCGACAGCGTGCCGGGCCAGGGTTCGCGGTTCACCATCGATGTGACGCTGCCGCTGGCACTGGGCTACGTGGTGCAAACCCAGGCACCCGAGTTGTTGGACGGTGTGCGCGTGCTGGTGGTCGACGACAACCAGACCAACCGCGACATCTTGCAGCAGCAGTTGCAGGGCTGGCGCATGCAGGTCACCTGCGTCGAAGGCGGCGCGCAGGCGCTGGTCGCAATGGCGCAGGCCGCTGAGCGTGGCAACGCATTCGAGCTGGCGGTGCTCGACATGCACATGCCGCACATGGACGGCTTGCAACTGGCCGCTGAAATCAAAAAGCAACCCGCCCTGGCCAGCACCCGGCTGATGATGCTGAGCTCGACCTATGCGAATGCCGACCAGTCGGCGCGGCAAGCGATCGGCATCCTGCGCTACCTGAACAAACCGATACGCCGCGCTGATTTGTTGCGCGTGGTCACCAGTGTGTTGACGCTGGATGTGGCCCACCTGAGCGCCGACACCGCGCCGGTCAAACGGCTGGAAGGCCGACTTGCGGGCACGGTGCTGCTGGTCGAAGACAACCCGATCAACCAAGGCGTGGCTGAAGCCATGCTGCGCAAGCTGGGCCTGCAGATGCGGCTGGCCAACCACGGTGGCGAGGCGCTGGCCTTGGTGCACGAACACGACTTCGACTTGGTGCTGATGGACTGCCAGATGCCGGTGATGGATGGCTATGCCGCCACCGCCGCGATACGCCAGCTGCCCGATGGCCGCGGTGCGAGGTTGCCTATCGTCGCGTTGACCGCCAACGCGATGCAGGGCGATGAGCAAAAGTGCATCGACGCTGGCATGGACGCGTTCTTGTCGAAGCCGTACACGTTGGCCACGTTGCGCGCGATGTTGTCGCGTTGGTTGCCCGCGGCTGAAGTGGCTGCGTTCGCGCGCACCGTAGCGGCGGAACTCGATCGGTTGACGGAACCGCCGGCCATCAACCTGGCAGTCATCGACACGCTGCGTGAGCTCGACGAAGCTGGCGGCATGGGCTTGGCGCGCGAGATCTTCGGTATGTTTTTAGCGACCGCTGACGACAGCATGGCGCGGGTCGAATTGGCGGTGGCCGAAGGCAACTCGGTGGCACTTGGCCAGGCCGCGCATGCGCTGAAGTCGAGCAGCGCGAATGTCGGTGCGCAGGCGTTGTCGGTGTGCTACCGCGAGCTGGAACAGTGCGGTCGCGAAGGCCGCATCGAGGCGGCGCGCGCGCTGGTCGGCCCGGCCCGGCGTGAGCACGAACGCGCGGTAGCGTCATTGCGCAATGTGTTGATGGAAGCCGCGTGATGGCGACTTTCCCGATCGATTCCGTTGATGTGAAACCCGCTGATATTTCCCACATTCCAATGAAAATTTTGGTGGTCGATGACGACAGCTCAGCGCGGCTGTTGATGCGTGCGGCGCTGCGCAAGTCAGGCTTCGAGGTGACGTTGGCCGAAGGCGGCGAAGACGCATTGCGCCAGTTCGATGGGGCCCACCACGATTTGGTGATGCTCGATGTCGACATGCCCGATCTGAGCGGCCACGCGGTGTGCGCCGCGCTGCGCGCCAAGGTCGGCGATTCGCTGCCGATCGTCATGGTGACCGGCATGGACGATGTGCAGTCGGTCGAACGTGCGTACGAGTCGGGCGCCACCGATTTCATTGCCAAGCCGATCCATTGGGCGTTGATCGGCCACCGCGTCAAGTACCTGCTGCGCGGCCACCAGAACCTGATCGACCTGCGCGCCGCCGATGCGCGCAATGCGGCGCTGCTCGGCGCGATTCCGGATTTGCTGTTCGAGCTCGACATCGACGGCCGCTACCTCGACTACCACGCGCCGTATGCCGACTTGTTGGCGGTGCCGGCCGACAACCCGCTGGGCCGCAACGTGGCCGAGGTGCTGCCGGCGGCGGCCGCCGAGGTGTGCATGGCCGCGCTGCGTGCGGCGCAAGAGTTCGGCTCGTCGATTGGCATGCAGTACGAATTGCAACTCGACAACCTGACCCGCTGGTACGAGCTGTCGGTGTCGCGCAAAACCACGCTGGCGGGTGAAAAACCGCGCTTCATTGCGCTGTCGCGCGACATCACCGAACGCAAGGAAGCCGAGGTCCGCATCGCCCGCATGGCGTACTTCGACAGCCTGACCGGGCTGCCGAATCGCCTGTCGTTTCTGGAGCGGGTCGACCGCGAAATTCGCAGCGCCGAGCGCAAGTCGGCGCAGCTGGCGGTGTTGTTCATGGACCTCGACGGCTTCAAAGGCGTCAACGACACGCTGGGCCACAGCGCCGGCGATTTGATCTTGCAGTGGTCGGCCGAACGGCTGCGCGAAGGCCTGCGCCCGGCCGACATGGTGGCCCGGCCGTTGCGGCCGGCAGCCGGCCATGCCGATGTCGAACTGGCGCGCCTGGGCGGTGATGAATTCACCGCGTTGATATTGAATGTGGTGCACCCCGAAGACGCGCTGATCGTGGCGCACCGCATCGGTGAGCTGATGCGCCGACCGTTCACGCTGGAAGGCCGGTTGGTCACGCTGACCACCAGCATCGGCATTGCGCTGTACCCGGACAACGGCCGCGACGCGGCGACCTTGCTCAAGCATGCCGACACCGCGATGTACCACGCGAAAACACTCGGCCGTGACAACGCCCAGTTCTACAGCGCCGCACTGACGCGGCAAGCAGTGCTGCGCATGGAGCTGGACGCCAGCTTGCGCGCCGCACTCGAGCGCGATGAATTCTTTTTGCTGTACCAACCGCAGCTCGATGTGGTTACCGGCCGCACCGAATCGGTCGAGGCGTTGATACGCTGGCGCCACCCGCAGCGCGGCATCGTGTCGCCGGTCGAATTCATTGGGCTGGCTGAAGAAAACGGCCTTATCGAACGGATTGGTTTGTGGGTGTTGAACACCGCCTGTGCCGATGCGGCGAACTGGAACCGCACCGGCACGCCGATGCGCGTGGCGGTGAATTTGTCGCCGATGCAGTTCAAGGCCACCGGCCTGGTGCAATCGATCACCGAGGTGCTGGAACGCTGCGGCCTGGCACCGGGCCTGCTGGAGCTGGAGGTGACCGAAAGCGCGTTGATGGAAAACTCGACCGCGACCATCAACACGCTGCGCACGCTGCGCGACCACGGCGTGCGTATCGCGCTCGATGACTTCGGCACCGGGTATTCCTCGCTCGGCTACCTGACCCGCATGCCGATCAGCCACATCAAGATCGACCGCACGTTCGTACACAACCTGCTCGACGGCGCGGAAAGCGTCGCCATCGTGCGTGCGGTGCTGGCGATGGCCGGCAGCCTCGGCTTGAGCGTGACCGCCGAAGGCGTGGAAACCGCAGCCCAAGCGCAGGCCTTGATCGCGATGGGCTGCGACAGCTTGCAAGGTTTTTATTTCAGCCGCCCGGTGGCGGTCGCCGCGATCGATGCACTGCGGTTGCAGCACTGGAACTTGAACGCAGCCGAGGCCGGCGCGGTCGAGACCGCCTGGTCGGTTTGATCGATGCGGCGCGCGGTGCAGACCGTGGGCTGCTTCGTACGCCCAGCACCCGTCGACCGATTCAGCGCGGGCTGGATGGGCGTTGCGCCGAGCCGCCAGGCAGCCTGTCCGCCGGGTTGTGCGCGGCTATGCTGGCTGCATGTCAGCGCCATCTGCACCACCTGCACCAGCCGCACCGCAATCAGCGCTACCGCTGGCTGCGCGTTGGCCGCAGATCCACGGCATCGACGCAGACGACGTGTGTGAACGGCTGGGCGGCGATGTGGCGCTGTTCGGTTTGATGTTGCGTCGCTGGCTGAACGGCCTGGCGGCCGGCGACTTTGCAGCGGTGGTGATTGCGCCGGATGCAAGCGGCGACAGCCTGCGCATCGCGCATGCCGCGCGCGCCCACGACGTGCGCGGCGTGGCTGGCCTGTTAGGCGCGGCAGCCATTGCGCAGCAGGCCGCTGTCGTCGAGCTGGCCTGCCGCGGCGGCGACTGCGCGCACGCCGCAGCGGCATCGCAACAACTGGCGCAGCAACTGCGCCAACTGGCCGCCGATGCAGCCGAATTCATGGCCGCTGGCGACACCGCCTGAATGCACCGCAGCGAGCTGCCGCGTCATAAAAAATAACCGACCGGTGGGCACAATAACTGTTCCACTTCGGGCGAAACCACCATGCGCATCTTTGTCATCGACGACCACCCCATCGTGCGTACCGGCCTGGCAGCCATGCTTGGCGCAGGCCCAGAAATCGAATGGGTGGGCGAGGCCGGCAGTGGCGCGGAAGGCATACCGCTGGCCTGTGAAAAGCGCGCCGATGTGGTGTTGATGGATTTGATGCTGCCCGGCATCGACGGCATCGAATGCACCCGCGCGCTGCTGCAACGCGCCCCGGCCATACGGGTGGTGATGATTTCCAGCCGCGTCACCGGCTCCGACGTGCAACGTGCGCTGGCGGCCGGCGCGCTGGGCTACGTCACCAAAACCGTGTCGGCCCGCGAGCTGGCCGAGGTGCTGCGCAGCGTGCACGCAGGCCGGCCGATGTTGTCGGCCGAGGCGAGCGCTGCGGTCGCCGCTGAAAAGCCGCCATGAATTGACACCAAACCATCACGCCGTCGTGATGGTTTGGCGAGGACTTGGGCGTGCTGAATTTCTAGGATCGGTGCGGCGAACACCTGCTGTCGGCAAGCGCACAGCAGGCGTCGCCAGACGCTTCCCCCACCGCTCCCAGGAGACTTGCCATGTCACATCGTTTACCTATTCGCGCACCCCTCGAGGTGCCAACCCGTGCGCCCATTCGTGCCCAGTCCCGCGCATTTTTTCGCGCCCTCCACTTCACCCGTGCAGTCAGCGTGGTACTCGGCACGGTGTTGCTCGGCACCACCGCGCAAGCCGCGCTGGTCAATGTCACCGTGAAGGTCGACAACCTCGCACCGGCCAACAACATCAGCTTTGCGCCGCTGCGTTTCGGTTTCAACAAAGGCACGTTCGACGCCTTCAACGAAGGCAGCATCGCCAACCCGGCCATCGTCTCGGTGGCCGAAGGCGGCAGCGGCTCGGCCTGGTTGCCGGCGTTCGCAGCCGCCGACCCGACCGCGGTGCTGGGCTCCACCACCGGGCCGCAGTTGCCCGGCACCTCGCAAACCACGTTGAGCTTTCTGGTCGACACCGCGGTCAACCAGTTCTTTACCTTTGCATCGATGGTCGTGCCGAGCAACGACTTGTTCATCGGCAACGACGACCCGATGGAGTACCGCTTGTTCGACGATGCGGGCAACCTGTTGATCAACTCGATCAACCAAAAAGGCAGCGAGATCTGGAACGCCGGATCAGAGGCCGCCGACCCGGCAAACGCGGCGTTCGTCGTCGGCGGCATCAACGCCAACCGCACGCCCGAGGGCGGCGTGGTGGGCTTCAGCTTTGCCGAGCTGGGCGTGTTCAACGGCCGCACCACCGCGGCCGGCTATGTGTTCAACGACGCGGGCTTGACCGCCGACACCGATATCTACCGCATCTCGTTTGCGGTGACCGCGGTGCCCGAGCCTGAAACCTATGCGTTGATGGGCGCGGGCTTGCTGTTGGTGGCGGGCGCGGCGCGCAAACGGCACAAGGTGCTGGCAAAAGGGCAACCAAGCCAAATGTTTGCGGGAGAAGTGCCCACCGCTGCGTAGCCGTTTGACGCCGCCGGGCCGGGCAGCGCAGCCTGGCTCGGCCACCGGCACCGCACCAATCACCGGCACCGACCCTGGGCGGCGGTTTACGGCCACACTCGAGCGCTTTGTTGCCACCGTTGTGAGTGCCATCCGCATGCCCGAGTCGCCATTCAAGCCGCTGCGTTCAGCGCCCGTTCCCGAGGGCCGGGCGCGCCGCTTTTTGCATCTGGGCCGCGCCGTCGGTGAGCTGGCGGCGGGTGCAGCCGCCGAGGGCTTGTCGCGGCTGGCACGTGGTGAGCGGCCCGATTTGTCGCAGCTGGTGTTGGCACCGGATAACGCGCGCCGCCTGGCCGCGCGCCTGTCGCACATGCGCGGCGCGGTCATGAAAGTCGGCCAGCTGATGTCGATGGACGGCCACGGTGTGCTGCCGCCGCAGTTCGCCGAGTTGTTGGGCGGCCTGCGCGACCGCGCGCATGTGATGCCGCCGTCGCAGCTGGCCCGCGTGCTGGCGCATCAGTACGGTGCCGAGTGGCAGCAACGCTTCAAGCGCTTCGACTTCGAGCCGATCGCGGCCGCATCGATTGGCCAGGTGCACCGGGTTGAAACCACCGACGGCCGGTTGCTGGCGCTCAAAGTGCAGTACCCCGGCGTGCGCGCCAGCATCGACAGCGATGTCGCCAACCTGGCGCTGTTGGCCCGCACGCCGGGTCTGGTGCCCAGGGGTATAGACGTGACCCCGCTGCTGGCGCGGGTGCGCGACCAACTGCTGCACGAAACCGACTACGTCGCGGAAGCGGCGGCTGCTGGCGAATACCGGCGGCGGCTCGGTGACGACCCGGTGCTGAGCGTGCCGGCAGTGCACGCCGACTTTTGCACCGCGCAGATTTTGGCGACCGACTTCGCAGCCGGCGTGCCGATCGATCAGCTGGCCAGCGCAAACGGTTGGCATCGCCACACAGCCGCCCAGCGCAATGCGGTGGCCGAGGCGTTGGGGCGGCTTGCGGTGCGCGAATTTTTCACGATGCAGCTGGTGCAAACCGACCCCAACTTCGGCAACTATTTATTCGATGCCGCCAGTGGCCGCATCGCGCTGCTCGACTTCGGCGCCACCGAAGCGGTCACGCCGGTGCGCATCGAGCAGCTGCGCGAGTTGGGCCGTGCGCTGCGTGCCGCTGACCGCGCGCGTGTCACCGCCGCGGCGAGGGTGATCGGCTTCGTTGCGCCCACCGACACGCCTGCGCAGGCCAGCGGTATCGTCGCCACGATGTTGCTGGCGGGTGAGCCGCTGCGCCATGTCGGGCTCTACGATTTTGGCGCATCGACTTTGTTTTCGCGCTCGTTCGCGCAAGGCAAGGCGCAGTTTTTCGACGCTGGTTTCGGCAGCACGCCGCCGGCCGATTTGCTTTTTTTGCAGCGCAAATTCATCGGCACTTTCATGCTGTGCGCGCGGCTGCGTGCGCAGGTCGACGTGACCGCGATGTTCGGCCATCAGTTGTGACCAGACCACCACCCTGTAGAGGAAACCACCTGATGCATGGCTGCAGTTTTCAGTGCCCGGCGCTTGCGGGTTGGTGGCGGGTTGCCGGTGCTGCACTGCTCGCCAGCAGTGCGGCATGGCTGGTCGGCTGCGTGGCGTATTCGCCGCGCAACTTGCCTGCCGGCGCGTCGGTGGCCGACGTCATTGCGGCGATGGGAACACCGACCGGTGAGTGGCCTGCAGCTGTAGGCAGCGGCACCGGCACCGGCACCGGCACCGGCGCAGGCACCGGCGCACCAACGGCCGCGGCTGCTGCGCGGCATTTGGAATTCGCGCACGGCCCGTACGGCAAGCACACTTTCCTGGTCGATTTCGATGCGCAAGGCCGCATGCTGACCTGGCACCAGGCGTTGACCGACGCTAATTTCTACGCGGTGAAAGTCGGCGAATCGCAAGACGCAGTGCGCCGCCGACTCGGCCGCCCATCGACCACATTCACCATCCCGCGGCAGCAGATCGCGGTGTGGAACTACCGCTACGAAACGCCGTTTTGCCAGTGGTTTCAGGTCTCGATTAGCACCACGCCCGTCACGCTGGGCCGCGTCACCGAAGTCGGCTTCGGGCCCGACCCGATATGCACGTCGCGTTATTGAATCGAGTTGTTGAATCGAGCGATCGAATCGACCAGTAGATTCGGCAAGTGATGGGGCGAGTGATGCCGCAACACCAACAGCAACACCCACCTGCACCGATGGCAATCTCGGCAACCACCACCGTCTACGGCATACCGAATTGCGACACCGTCAAGGCAGCCCGCGGGTGGCTGCACACGCACGGCATCGCACACGACTTTCACGACTACAAAAAGCATGGCGTGCCACAGCCGCAACTGCATGCGTGGATTGAATCGGTGGGCTGGACTGCGCTGGTCAACCGCCGGGGCACAACCTGGCGACGGCTCGATGCCGCGCAACAAGCCGCGCTGTGCGACGCTGCCAGCGCACATGCGCTGATGTGCGCACACCCCAGCCTGATTCGTCGTCCGGTACTGGCGCACGCCGGTGGCTTGCTGGTCGGGTTCGAGCTTGCCGAGTGGGCGCGCGCGTTCTCGCGTTGAGCCGCACAAAAAGCCAGGCCACAAAAAAGGTCCCGCAGGACCTTTTTGAAAATCACGACCCGCTGTGACTCAACGCAGTGTTTTTCTGCGCCGGCCGATTGCAACCACCAGACCCAAGCCGGCCAACATCAGGGCGTAGGTTTCTGGCTCGGGTATGGGGTTGGTCGGCGTGATCACGATGACGCCGCCGCCGCCGATGGTTCCGTCGCGCAAGCCGATAGAAATGATTTCATCCGCAGCACCGGTGATTGGCCGCGTTTCAAACACAGTGAACGCCGGGTCAAAACTGGTGAAACGGTTGTGCGTGGGGAATCCGTTGATCATGTCGGTTTGAATTCCGATCGCCGTGCCAGCGGCCGTGGCGGTGAACCCGGACGAGCCGGAAATAGACGTTCCGGTGGCCACCGCGGTAGGCGGCAAGAAGCCGTAGTAGTCGGCGTTGTTCGCGCCGGTCAACCCAAAAATATCACCGCCCGCATTGAAGAACGACGTGACTGCCGGGCGGAAGCTGTTCAGCTTCGCCACATCGGCCGGCCTGAAAGTGCATCCGCCGCAAGATTCCTCTGACGACACGATCAACACGTCGACGCTCGAGAGGAAGCTGCCAAACGCCGCCGCGTCGGCGAAGCTGCTGATGTCGCGCACGGTTCGGGTGCCGAACCCTTGCCCGATGTTGTAGAAGTCGCTGGCTCCCGTGACCACGCCGACGCGGTAGCTCGCTGCAGCCGTGGTGTCGCGCAGGTAGTTGAGGACGACGGTGTCGTAGCCGTTTTGGTTTTCATGCAGGTCGATGTCGTGCCCGCTCAGGTAAATGTTGCCGGCGCTGGCGGAGCTGCTGGCGATTGCTGCAAGGGCAATCGCTGCGGCCTGGATGGTGTGCTTGATCATGTTGGGCTCCGTTTTGGATCGTGGTGAATAGAACAACTGACTGGTGAGCCGGTCTCGCCGTACAACATTCGAGCCACGGGTCGGCAGGTTTTGCTGCGCTGTCGATTTGCCTCAAAACGCCTGCCGTCGAAGAGTAATCAAGGGTGACGCCAAGCCGTATCCCTAACCTTAGGGGGAGCACACATCAGCCACCGCGAATCACCCCATGCACCGTGGCATTGGCAGCCAGGGCGACGCAAACCTTGAAATCAAGCGCGGCCGTGCAAGCGCGATGCCTTGCGCAATAGGTGCTTAGCCGCATGAGCAACGCGCGCTCGAACGGGAGGCTGGCCCGTAGACTGAAACTTCCTTTTGTCTTACGTCTCGACCATGCAACTGAACTCGGCCCAAAGCGGCGCGTTGAATTCGACGCGGCCCAACAAAATCGTGACGGCTGCCGAGGCGGTGCGCTTGATCCACGACGGTGACACGGTGGCAACCTCCGGCTTCGTCGGCATCGGCTTCGCCGAAGGTATTGCGATAGCGCTGGAAGAACGGTTTGTGCTGACCCAAGCGGCCACCGGCCAAGGCAGCCCGCAGCAGCTCACTTTGGTTTACGCGGCGGGGCAGGGCGATGGCAAAGACCGCGGCTTGAATCACCTCGGCCACGCCGGGTTGATCAAGCGGGTGGTCGGCGGGCACTGGGGTTTGGTGCCCAAGCTGCAGGCGCTGGCATTGGCCAACCAGATCGAGGCCTACAACCTGCCGCAAGGCGTGATATCGCATATGTTTCGCGACATCGCAGCGGGCAAGCCGGGCACGCTGAGCCGCATCGGGCTGGGCACATTCGTCGACCCGCGTTTTGGCGGCGGCAAGATCAACGCCGCCACCACGGCGGACCTGGTGCGATTGATGGACATCGACGGCGAGGAGGTGCTGTTCTACAAAGCCTTCCCGATCCAGGTCGGCATCATCCGTGCGACCACCGCCGACCCGGATGGCAACCTGACGATGGAGCGCGAGGCGCTCACGCTGGAGGCGCTGGCGATTGCGATGGCCGCGCACAACAGCGGCGGCCTGGTGATCGCGCAAGTCGAGCGGCTGGCCGAGCGCAACTCATTGAACCCGCGGCAGGTCAAGATTCCTGGCGTGTTGGTCGATGCGGTGGTGGTGGCCGAGCGACCCGAGCACCACATGCAAACCTTCATCACCTCGTACAGCGCGGCGTTTGCGGGCGAGCTGCGGGTGCCGGTGGATACCTTGGTGCCGATGCCGATGGGCGCGCGCAAATGGATCGCGCGGCGCGCTGCGCTCGAGATCAAGCGCAACGCGGTGGTCAACCTCGGCATCGGCATGCCCGAAGGCGTGGCCGATGTGGCGGCCGAAGAAGGCGTGATCGATTTACTGACGCTGACCGCCGAGCCTGGCGTGATCGGCGGCATACCGGCCAGTGGCCTCAACTTCGGCGCGGCAGTGAACACGCAGGCGGTAATCGACCAGCCGAGCCAGTTCGATTTTTACGACGGCGGCGGGCTCGATGTGGCAGTGCTGGGCCTGGCGCAGGCCGACGCCGAAGGCAATTTGAATGTGAGCAAATTCGGATCGCGGCTGGCCGGCGCGGGCGGCTTCATCAACATCAGCCAGTCGGCACGGGCGGTGGTGTTCGTGGGCACCTTCACCGCGGGTGGTTTGCAGGTGCGGGTGGCCCACGGCAAAGTGCACATCGACAGCGAAGGCGACACACGCAAATTTGTGCGCGCAGTCGAGCACCGCACTTTCAGTGGCCAGCGTGCGGCCCAGCAAGGCCAGCGCGTGCTCTACATCACCGAGCGCTGCGTGTTTCAGTTGGCGGCCGCGGGCGGACTCGAGCTGATCGAGATCGCGCCGGGCATCGACCTCGAGCGCCACATCCTGTCGCAGATGGATTTCGCGCCGGCCATCAGCCCGCAGCTGCGCTTGATGGAAGCGGCGCTGTTCGACGACGCACCGATCAACCTGCGCCGCCGCATGCTGGCGCTGCCGCTTGCGCAGCGGGTCGAGTTCAACGCGCGTGGGCAAATGTTGTTCATCAACTTCGAGGGCCTGTCGGTTGATTCTGCGCGCGACATCGATGCCATCGAGGCCGAGGTCACGCGCTGCGTCGCACCACTGGGCAAGCGGGTCGAGGTCATCGTCAACTACGACCACTTCAGCATCCGCCCGGAGCTGATGGACGCCTACAGCGCGATGGTCGAGCGCCTGACTGCGCGGTATTACGAGCGGGTCACGCGCTACGCCGCCAGCAGCTTTATCAAGGCGCGCTTGAACCCACAGCTCACCTCCAGAGCGGCCAACTTCAAGGCGCTTACCGGCACGATTTCGAGTCTGCTCGACGCCCACGGCGACCCCTGAAACCGGGGGTGTTTTCGCCACCCGTGACGCGCTGCACAGCGCAGCGCGTGCAGAGTTATCGAATCGATTTCTTGATCCCGCAGTCGCGGGATGCCGGCAGCTGGCGGGCTGCGTAATCTCCATTTCATCGACAGCGGGTTGTTTCCAACCCCGTCATTGAGCCGGAGAAAACACCATGCGTTGCCACCTGATCAAACCAATTGCCTTGGCCTGCCTTGCATTTGCCGCAGCGCACGCGAAGGCCGATTCGCTCGACTTCACCGGCTTCGCGAACGGCTACCAGACCGTCCATTTCGCGGTGCAGTCATCGCAAGGAAACACCGCGGGCTACACCGCAGCCGGCGGCTTCAGCGCATCGCTCAATGGCGGCGCGAGCTTCACCACCTACTGCATCGACTTGTACGAATACATCCGCTTCAGCGATGCGGCGTACACCAACTACCAACTGGTCGATGGCTCGATGCATGCCTTCGCCAACGCGCAGGCCGACAGCGACATCGGCAAACTGTTCACCTATGCGGCCAGCGCAGTGACCACAGCCATCGGCCAGTCGGCGTTTCAAATCGCGGTGTGGGAGCTGGCGTATGAAACCAGCGGCAACTACAACGTCGGCACCGGTAACGCGACCTTTTTCGGCGGGAGTGCGGCCAGCAGCGGCGCGTTGGCGCAGGCCAACAGCTGGCTACAAGCGCTGGGCACGGTAACCAGCACCGTCAATGTGTGGGCGCTCGACAGCAAGCGGGTGGGCAACCGCATCGGCTATCAAGACCAGGTGTTTGCCGCCCCGGTGCCCGAGCCCACCACCTACGCATTGATGGCGGCCGGTTTGCTCAGCGTGGGTTTCGTGGCACGCCGTCGCCGGCGGCGCGAAGTCTGAAGAATTCAATTCGCCGGGGGGCGAATGGGGTGGGGTGGGGTGGAGCGAAAAGGGCGGCGGGGGCCGCCCTTTTTTTGTGTGCGTCTGTTGCGCGCCTAGCGGGTCTTGCGCGCTCAACAGGTCTTGCGGGTCTTGCCACCGCGGGCGACGCTGTGCTCACGCAGCCGCCGCACCGTTGCGTTTTATGCGGCCGGGCGTGCCGCAGGCGTGGCAGCAGCGCTTTGTGCCACTGCGGCAGCACGTAGTGCGTTGGCCTGCTTCTTCAATTCTTTGGCCCGTTTTTGTTTTTCACGGCGGGTGCCACGGTCTCGGTCAGCGCTCATAGTGTTCTCAGGTTGGTTGATGGAATGACACGGGCGTCCGCTGGAAACCGCCAATTGCACGGTTTGCGATTGCGGCACGCCCACCGGAGGATTTTGTACCAGCCCGCCGGCATCGCTGCTGAATGCCGAGTTGAAAGCGTCACGGCACACTGGCTGGCCGGCGTCTTCTATCCTCGACTTTTCACCGCTGGCTCTGCCGCGACTTGCGCAATCGGTATTCGGCATCCACGTTTTGGCCACCACGTTTCGGCGCACGGCACTGCAGCCGACGCGACCCACCCGAATCTTCGCAACCCGTGACCGCCCCGCCGCCTGCGCTCTTACCTGCCCCGCCCATGCCGACGTATTCACCGCCAGATTCCAGCAGCCCGCCGCCTGCGGCCGACCGCCGACGCGTTTTCATGCTCGGTGCCACCGGCACGATCGGCCGCGCCACGGTGCGCGCGTTGGTGCAGCGCGGCTGTGAGGTGGTGTGCTTCGTGCGGCCGCGCGCGGCGGCCGACCACGCCGCCGTCATCGATGGCACGACGGTACGGTTTGGCGATGTCGGCAACCCCGCATCGCTGGCACACGACGGCTTTCGAGGCGAACGTTTCGATGCGCTGGTGTCGTGCATGGCGTCGCGCACCGGCGCGCCTGCAGATGCGTGGGCCATCGACCACCAGGCGCATCTGCACGCGCTGGCTGCCGCGCAACACGCCGGCGTGACGCAGGTGGTGTTGCTGTCGGCCATTTGCGTGCAAAAACCGCTGCTCGCGTTCCAGCACGCCAAGCTGGCGTTCGAAAAAGTGCTGGTCGACTCCGGCGTGACCTACTCGATCGTGCGGCCCACCGCGTATTTCAAATCGCTTTCGGGCCAGGTCGAGCGTGTCAAAAAGGGCAAGCCATTCTTGGTGTTCGGCGACGGCATGCGCACTGCCTGCAAGCCCATCAGCGATGCCGACCTGGGCCGCTATCTGGCCGACTGTTTGCACGACACCAGCCGCCACAACCAGGTGCTGCCGATCGGCGGGCCGGGAGCGGCGATCACGCCGCGCCAGCAAGGCGAGCAGCTGTTCAAACTGCTGGGCCGACCGCCCCGTTTCAAGCACGTGCCAGTGGCGTTACTCGACGCGATCATCCGCGTGCTCGCCATCACCGGCCGGCTGGTGCCCGCGTTGGCTGCCAAAGCCGAACTGGCCCGCATCGGTCGCTACTACGCCACCGAGTCGATGCTGGTGCTCAACCCGACCACCCACCAGTACGACGCCGCCGCGACGCCGTCCACCGGAGCCGACACGCTGTTCGATCACTACGCCGACTTGCTCAGCGGCCACGCCACCACCGAACGCGGCGACCACGCGGTGTTTTGACGCGGCCCACGAGCCGCCGCACGCATGGGGTGCGGCCGGTTGCGGCTCGCCATTCAGCACCGCATACCCACCGCAAAGCGCGGCGGCAGCTGGCGAATCGATCAGCGTGTGCTTATGCGCCCGGCACCTCGTACACCACCCGCGCCTGCAGCCCCTCAGCTGCTGCGCGCCAGCGCGCTAGTGCCTCGTCGCTCGGATAGAACCGCGCCTGCTCGCCGAGGTCGAGGTCACCGCTGACTTCGCCGTGTTCGGCGCTGCGGTGCAGGTGCAAACGCACGGACAGCCCTTGTGACAAATCGCCGTGGTCAGTGATCACACGGCGCGCCGGAAAGTCGCGCAGCAACTCGGCCACCGGCGGTGCGCCGCCGTTGACCTCAACGCTGAGGTACTTGCCGAAGCGGCAGCGGGCGTCGGCCAGGCTCCACAGCTGTTGCACGTTCAGCCGCAGGCCACCCGAAAAGCGGTCGGGTTGCACTTTGCCCATCACGATGACGAGTTCGTCGTCTTTCAACAGGTCGCGGTGGGCGTTGAGCAATTCTTCGCTGGCGACCGATTCGATGGCCTCGGTTTTGTCGTCGAGCTTGAAGATGGCCACCCGGCCGCGTTGGCCGTTGACCATGCGCAGGTCGCCGACGATGCCGGCCAGCAGTTGCGGCTCGCGGGTGTCGAGCACATCTGCATTGGAGCGTTTGGCGAACTGCCGAACTTCGTCAGCGCTTTGGTCGAACAGGTGGCCCGAAAGGTAGAAGCCGAGCGCCGATTTCTCGGCCATCAACCGTTCTTTGATGCTCCATGCATTGGCGGCGATCAACGCCGGTTCCTGGGTCGATGCGCCGTGTGAGTCGTCGAAGTCGAACAGCCCGCCTTGGTCTACGTGCGCGGCTTGCGAGTCGGCGAATTCGAACGCCAGGCCGACGCTTGCCAGCAGCGAGGCGCGCTGTGCGCCCCAGCCATCGAATGCGCCGGCTTTGATCAGCGCCTCGACCGTGCGCTTGTTGATCCGCGCGCGGTCGACCCGGCTGCAAAAGTCGAACAGGCTGGTGAATGGGCCGGTGATGGGGCTGGACTGGGCTTGCTCACCGGCTGCCCCATCACGCGCCGCCACGATGGCTTCGATCGCGCCCTGGCCGGTGCCTTTGATGGCACCCAGGCCGTAGCGCACGCGGCCGCGTTCGCCTTTTTGTTTGTCTGCGGCAGCCGGCGTGATCGGCTCAAAGCGGTAGCCGCCAGCGTTCACATCGGGCGCTTCAAACACCACGCCCAGTGCCACCGCATCGTCGTGAAAAATCTTTTGCTTGTCGGTGTCGTCGAGCGCCACGCTCATGTTGGCTGCGGTGAATTCGGCGAGGTAGTGCACCTTCGCCCACGCGGTGTGGTAAGCCAGCAAGGCGTAGGCGGCGGCATGCGATTTATTGAAACCGTAGCCGGCGAATTTTTCCATCAGGTCGAATATTTCATTCGCCTGCAGCGTGTGGATGCCTTGGTGGGCTGCGCCCTCGGCAAACACGGTGCGGTGCTGCATCATTTCGTCGAGCTTTTTTTTCCCCATCGCGCGGCGCAGCAAATCGGCACCGCCCAGCGAATAGCCGCCGACGATTTGCGCGACCTGCATTACCTGCTCTTGGTAGACCATGATTCCGTAGGTTTCCTCCAGCACGTCGCGCATCAGCGGGTGCGCATACGCCACTTCTTCGCGGCCGTGTTTGCGCGCGCAAAAGCTGGGTATCAAATCCATCGGGCCAGGTCTATAGAGCGCCACCAGCGCGATCACGTCTTCGAACACGCTTGGCTTGGCATCGCGCAGCATGCGTTGCATGCCCGCGCTTTCCAGCTGGAACACCGCCACGGTTTTGCCCTCGCTCATCAGGCGGTAGGTGGCGGGGTCGTCGAGCTGAATCGATTCGAAAGCGAAGTCGCTGCGCTCGGCGTGCCGCGCGCGAATAAAACCCTTCGCCATTTCCAGCACGGTCAAAGTGGCCAGCCCCAAGAAGTCGAACTTGACCAGGCCGATCGATTCGACGTCGTCTTTGTCGAATTGGCTGACCGCGCTGTCGCTGCCAGGCTGCATGTACAGCGGGCAGAAGTCGGTGATCTTGCCGGGCGCAATCAACACGCCACCGGCATGCATGCCTACGTTGCGCACGATGCCTTCGACGCGCTCGGCCAGTGCCAGCAGCTCGGCGACTTCTTCTTCCTTGCGCTCGCGTTCCTCGATTTCGGGCGCTTCTCGGCGCGCGTAAATCACGCTGGTATCGGGCTTGCCGTCGATATCGGGCGGCGGTCGGCGCAGCGTCACTGCCTTGCCGGGTGGCGCGGGCACCAGCTTGGCGACGCTGTCGACATGACCGTAGCCCATGCCGAGCACGCGGCCCACATCGCGCAGCGCGGCTTTGGCGGCCATGGTGCCGAAGGTGACGATTTGGCTCACCGCATCGCGGCCGTATTTGCCTTTGACGTAGTCGATCACGCGGTCGCGGTTGGCTTGGCAGAAGTCGATGTCGAAGTCGGGCATCGACACCCGCTCGGGGTTCAAAAACCGCTCGAACAACAAGTTGTATTGCAGCGGGTCGAGGTCGGTGATCTTGAGTGCGTATGCCACTAAAGACCCGGCACCCGAGCCACGTCCGGGCCCCACCGGGCAACCGTTGTTCTTGGCCCAGTTGATGAAGTCGGCCACGATCAAAAAGTATCCCGGGAACCCCATATTCAAGATCGTCGTGATCTCGAATTCAAGCCGCGCGGCATAGCGGGCGCGCTGCGCCGCGCGCTGCTGCGCGTCGGGGTAGAGCTGCAGCAAGCGCTCGTCCAGCCCGACGTGCGATGAGTGCCTGAAAAACGCGTCGGGTGCCATGCGTTCGCCGCCCACTTCAGGCGTCGGAAAGGCGGGCAATTGCGGCTTGCCCAATACCAACTCCAGGCTGCAGCGCCGGGCGATGTCGACCGCGTTATGCAGCGCGCTGGGCACATCGGCGAACAGCGCTTCCATGTCGGCCTGCGGTTTGAAATATTGGTCGGCGTTGAAGCGCTTGATGCGCCGCGGGTTGGCGAGCGTTTCGCCCTCGGCGACGCAGACCCGCGCTTCGTGCGCCTCGTAATCGTCGCCGTGCAAAAACTGCACCGGATGGGTGGCGACCACTGGCAAGTTGAGTTCGAACGCCAGCCGCACTGCGCCTTGCACTTGCGCTTGTTGGCCGGGCAGGCCGGCGCGTTGCAGCTCGAGGTAGAAGCGGCGGTCGAATATTTCGGCCAGGCGCAACGCCAATTGGCGCGCCTGCACCACATCATTGGCCACCAGCGCAAGGCCGACTGCACCCAGCTCGGCACCCGACAACGCGATCAGTCCGCCGTTCAGTTCGGCCAGCGCGGCCCAGCTGGTCCAGGCCTGCGCCTGCGACGGCGGGCCCGACCAGCAGCGCGTCAGCAGCGCGCACAAATTCAAATAGCCCGCGTGGTTTTGCGCCAGCAGCAGCAGCCGCGTCGGCGCGCGGTCTTTGCTTACCGGTTCCAGCCATACGTCGGCACCGATCAGCGGCTTGATGCCTGCCTTGCGTGCGGCGCTGTAGAACTTCACCGCACCAAACAGGTTGGACAGGTCGGTGATAGCCAGCGCACCCTGCACGTCGGCTGCGGCCGCGGCGACCAGCTCGTCGATGCGCAAGGTGCCGTCGACAACGGAATATTCGGTGTGGGTTCGCAGATGGACAAAGGGCATTGGGCATTTTACGAAGCCGGTAGTCGGGGGCACGCGTCAATGGCAGGTCGGCGTCCTTAAACTGCGCGCCGTGCTGCCTATCTTGAACATCTCGGCCTACCGCTTCGTTGCAATCGACGATGCATCAAGCCTGCGCGCACGAATTCACGCGCAGGCAACTGGGCACGCACTCAAAGGCACGGTGCTGTTGGCCGAAGAGGGCATCAACCTGTTTCTGGCTGGCGCGCCCGCGGCGGTGCGCAGCTTTGTCGATTGGCTGCGCTGCGATGCGCGGCTCGCGTCGCTCGAGGTCAAACAAAGCCCGTCGCCTGCGGTGCCGTTTGCGAAGCTGCTGGTCAAAGTGAAGCCTGAAATCATCCGCATGAACCACCTAGCGGTGCTACCGCAGGCGGTGCGCGCGCCAGCCGTCAGCCCGCACACTTTGCAGCGCTGGTTAGCGCAAGGCTGCGATGACGACGGCCGCGAGGTCGTCACGCTGGACACGCGCAATGCGTTCGAAGTCGATGCGGGCCGGTTCACCGGTGCCATCGATTGGCGCATCGACAGGTTCAGCGACTTTCCGGCTGCGGTGTTGGCCCACCGCGAGGCCCTTCGCGGCAAGACCGTGGTGACTTATTGCACCGGCGGCATACGCTGCGAAAAGGCGGCGTTGTTCATGGCCGACGCCGGCATTGAACATGTGCTGCAACTGGACGGCGGCATCTTGAAATACTTCGAAGCAACCGGCGGCGCGCATTTCGACGGTGATTGCTTCGTCTTCGATGCGCGGCGCGCGGTCGGATTTGACTTACATCCGGCCACCGATGAGATGCCCTGCGGCGAAACGCGGGTCACTGATCCGGTGTAAGGTTTTTCTACCGCGCCTCCATGGCCCGCTGAAAAAGACACGCCGATGCAGTACCCATTCGCACGTTCTTCCTCGGCTTCGTCCCCACCTTCTTTCCAGTCCACGTCCGTGTCGTCGAGCCCCTCCGAGCGCGGCGCGGCGGCCACTGCGCAGTTCAGTGAGTTGGCGGCACGTTACGCGGCCGTACGGGCGGTGACGATGCGCCTGGCCGCGCCGCTCAGCGACGAAGACTGCCAGGTGCAATCGATGCCCGACGCCAGTCCGGCCAAATGGCACCTGGCCCACCTGACCTGGTTTTTCGAAACCTTCTTGCTGGAACGCTTCGAGCGCGATTTCACCGCGTTCGACCCGCGCTTTCGGGTGCTCTTCAACAGCTACTACCAAGGCGTGGGCGACCAGCATCCGCGCGCGCAACGCGGCCTCATCAGCCGACCCAGTTTGCAGGTGGTCAAGCAATACCGGGCGCAGGTCGATGACCGCATGCAAGCGCTGTTCGTGCGCGCCGCAGCGGAATTCGCGCTGCAAGCCGAAGTGCACAGCCTCACCACGCTGGGCTTGCACCACGAGCAGCAACACCAAGAGCTGCTGCTGACCGACATCAAGCACCTGTTGTCGTTCGGCGCGCACGCACCGCCCGGCCAGGTGCTGCGCCATGCCGCGGATGAGTCGGCGTATGCCAAACGCTGGCCCATCGGTGCGGTGCGTTCACAGCCTCTGCGCTGGTTCGGCTACGCCGGTGGGCTGTTCGACATGGGGCACGTCGCCAGCCTCGACGGCGACTTTTGCTTCGACAACGAAACACCTCGGCACCGGGCTTACACCGCGCCGTTCGAGCTGGCCTCGCGCGCGATCAACCATGGCGAGTACCTGACGTTCATCGACGATGGTGGCTACCGGCGGCCTGAGTTGTGGCTGGCCATGGGTTGGAGTTGGGTGAACGACACCCACGCCGACCAGGCCGGGCTGCCACGCACCGCCCCGTTGTATTGGCAACAGCAAGCAGGCGCGTGGTGCACCCACACTCTGCAAGGCACCGTGCCGATCGACCCGCACACGCCCATGTGCCACCTGAGTTACTTCGAGGCCGATGCCTACGCGCGTTGGGCTGGCGCGCGGTTGCCGACCGAACTGGAGTGGGAATTCGCTGCGCGTCAGTTGTCGCCGCGTTCGGTGCAACGCGCCAATTTGTTGGACCGTGGCGCGTTCCACCCGCTGCCACCGATCGGCGCAGCGGTCGACGAGCCGCTGCAAATGGTCGGCGATGTGTGGGAGTGGACCCAATCGAACTACAACGCCTACCCCGGCTACCGGACGCCGCCTGGCGCAGTGGGGGAGTACAACGGCAAGTTCATGTGCAACCAGTTCGTCTTGCGCGGTGGCTCATGCGCCACGCCAGTCGGCCACGTGCGGGTCAGCTACCGCAACTTCTTTCCGCCCGAGGCGCAGTGGCAGTTCAGCGGGTTGAGGCTGGCGCGCGACGCCGTCACCTGAATCGTGCGCGGCGAAAAAAAACGGCACCGAGAGGTGCCGTTTTCATTTGGGTGTGTGCGTCAAACCGAGGCGGACTTTCGGCGCGCCACCAGCGCGCCGACCACGCCCAAGCCGGCCAGCAGCAGCGCGTAGGTTTGCGGTTCTGGAATCGGCGTGACCGGTGTCAGTGAGATGGCCGAAAAAGAAACGTCGGATGACGCGGTGAACGTCAACGCGCCGAGGCTGGTCACCACGTCGATGAATTGATTCAGCGCGCTGACGTTTGATCCGGTGACGCCGGCGAACGCGTTGCCCAGATCGACCGGTGCTGCCAGGTCGAAGTCAAATAGATCCAGGCCACCAAGGCCGCTGCGGGAAAAGAACGCCACCGTGTTGGCTAACTGACCGAGCCGGGTGCCGATGCTGAAGGTTGCCAAGCCGACACCGTCCAGGTTGACGCTGGCATTGCTTAATGGGTCGAGTACTTGTGAACCATCGATCAGGTCGGTCGACAAAAAGGTGGTGTCACCGATCAGGTTGAAGGCGTAGGCGCGGTCTATAAACCCGACCCCGGCCAACGACCCAGACCCCGTTCCGGCGATGCGGTACTGGATCATTTCGGCGGATGCCGCGCCGCTACAAGCCAATAAGACGGCCAACGAGTAGGCGTGTTTTTTCATTGTTTTCTCCCTGGGTGGCGCGGCAGCATCGGCACCGAATGGCTGAATGCCTCACGCCCAAATAGGGTAAACGACGATTGAATGGTTGTGATCCCCCCGACTTGAGGGGGTGCATTTGTCACCGTTCCGACATGCGCGACGCGCGCAAGCCGCGCGCACCGTGCGTTTCAAGAGTTCAGCACCTTCAACACGTCGGAATGAAATTCGCGTTGGTACAAGATGTAAATCACCCCCGCGGTAGCCAGCACGAATACCAGCGGTGACAAAAACCAGCTGATGGCGGCGAACGCAAAGTAGTACGCGCGCAGTCCGTCGTTGAATGTTTCTGCGGCCAACCCGACCACCCGACCGGCGCGATCGGCGAACCCATCGCGCGACAAACGCTGCTGGTCGAACTGCGTAGCCTCCGGTGCAGATGCGATCAGCAAAGCACCGAAGGTGTACTGCCGCATCGACCAGGTGAAGCGGAAAAACGCATACACGAATATCGCCAGCATCAACACGATCTTCATGTCGAACACCAGCACGCTGGTACGCGCGGCGAATGGGATTTCGCGCACCAGTTCGCTCAGGTTGTTCGAGCCCAGCACGGCCAATAAGCCGCCGATGATCAGGATGGTGGTCGACGCAAAAAACGACGGGCTGGTCGACAGCGTCTGGATCGCAATGCCGTCGATCACGCGCACCTCGCGGTAGGTGGTTTGCAGCATCCATTGGCGGCGGATGCGGTTGGTCGCCGCTAAAACCGAAGGCTGCCGTTCGGCCAGGCTGCGGGCAAACCAGGCATAGCCGATCCAGCCGCTGAAAAACACCGCCAGCCCCGCCCAATCGGGCCAGGGCAGCAACCGCAACACAGCGAGCACAACATCCATGGGCGAATGTAGCAAGCGGTCGGGGTGCCGCTGCGGCGTCGGTTCGTTGAGTGCTGCGCCGGGTGTTCGCGCCGGCTTACCGGTTGAACCGTGCGGTGACTGCCGCCACCCGCTGGCCGAACAAACGCGAGGTTTCGAGGTCGCCGGGCAGCATCTCGTCGACGCTGGCATCTGACGGCGTGGCGGCCATCGCACCGGCGAATGATGCGACGTAATTGATGTCGTTGCGGGCGGCCGCCTTCGCGTTGGCCGGCATCAAACCGGTGCCGACCCACAGCATGCTGTGCTGCTGGCTGAGCGTAAAAAAGTAATGCAGCGTCGACAGCTTGTCGCCATTCATCGACGCGGAGTTGGTAAAGCCGGCCGCGACTTTGTCCTTCCACAACTGCGCGTACCACGGCTTGCTGGACGCGTCGGCAAACTTTTTGAACTGCCACGACACGCTGCCCATGTAGGTGGGCGAGCCGAACACGATGGCATCGGCCGCATGCAGCGTCGCCCATTGCGCGTCGGTCAAATTGCCCTCGGCGTCAATGGTGACCAGCTCACCCTGTGAGCCAGCGGCCACCGACTCGGCCATTCTTTTGGTGTGGCCGTAGCCGCTGTGGAAAACGATGGCGATCTTGGGCATGCTGGTTCCTTCGGTGGATGGTTGGTTGCTTGGTTGATTTGGGTGTGACGTGTGGCGTGTGCGGTTGCGCGGTCGCGGCAGCCACTTGCAGGTGCACCGCGACTGCCTCTTCGGTCAGCCGCACCAGACGCCGTCAAGCCGCGAGGTCGAACACCAGCACTTCGGCGTTAATTGCTTGATCCAAGAGAACGCGACTTTCGCCTTCGAGCTTGGCCGCGTCGCCGCCTGCCAGCGGTCGGCCGTTGATGCTGATGCGGCCGCGCACGACCTGCACGTAGGCCTTGCGGCGGGCGTCGAGCGCCAATTCGGCTTGTTCGCCGGCCTCGAACAAGCCGGCGTAAACCGACGCATCGGCATGCACCGTGACCGAACCATGGCGGCCATCGGGGCTGGCTACCAACCGCAGGCGGCCTTGCTTTTCAGCAGGTGCAAAGTTTTTTTGTTCGTAGCTCGGCTCGATGCCGAGCTGGCTGGGCACGATCCAAATTTGCAGCAGGTGCGTGCTGGTGTCGGCGTGGTTGCGCTCACTGTGTTGTACGCCGCGGCCTGCGCTCATGCGCTGTATGTCGCCCGGGTTGATCGTTGATGCATTGCCCATGCTGTCTTGGTGCGCGAGCGCGCCGCTGAGCACGTAGGTGACGATCTCCATGTCACGGTGGCCATGGGTGCCGAAGCCGGTGCCTGCGGCGATGTGGTCTTCATTGATGACGCGCAAATTGCCCCAGCCCATGTGTGCCGGATCGCGGTAATCGGCGAATGAAAAACTGTGGAAACTTTGCAGCCAGCCGTGGTCGGCGTGACCGCGGTCGAGTGAGTTGCGTATGGTGATCATGGGGTGCCTCCGGTGTGACTTCAATGTACCGGTGCCGCTGCGAGTCCACGTGGGCCAGCGCTTGTAGTGAGCGTTCAAATAATATGAAGACCTGTTCGTTTTGAGGCCCCACCATGACCCGCAATGTGCTGACGCCGGATGCCTTGACGATGATGGACACCATCGCCCGCACCGGCAGTTTTGCGGCCGCAGCGCGTGCGTTGGGCAAGGTGCCATCGGCGTTGACCTACAGCGTGCGGCAGCTCGAAGACGCGCTCGATGTGCTGCTCTTCGACCGGCGCAGCGGCCAGGCGCAACTCACCGCGGCCGGTGAAGAACTGCTGCACGAAGGCCGCCGCTTGCTCGAGCAAATGGACGCAGTGGCCAACCGCGTCAAACGCGTGGCTACCGGTTGGGAAACGCAGCTCACGGTGGCGGTGGATGACGCGCTGTCGCGCGTGACGGTGTTTGATTTGTGCGAAGACTTTTACGCGCTGCGCGCAGAGGGCCCGGGCACACGGCTGCGGCTGCGCACCGAGGTGCTGGCAGGCACCTGGGAGGCGCTCATCAGCGGGCTGGCCGATTTGGCCATCGGCGTGGTGACCGACCGCGCCGCGCCGCCGGGTTTTCAGCTCGAGCCGTTGGGCACGATGGGTTTCGTGTTCGCGGTGGCACCACACCACCCGTTGGCGTCGCACCGCAATGCCATTCCCGAAGCACTGTTGGTGCGCCACCGTGCAGTCGCAGTGGCTGATTCGGCCCAGCGTTTGGCACCGCTCACGGTGAACCTGCTGCCCGGCCAGGACGTGTACACCGTGCCGACGATGCAGGCCAAGCTCGAAGCGCAGCTGCGCAATCTGGGCTGCGGTTATTTGCCCGAGCCGATTGCGCGCGAGCACATTGCGGCTGGCAGGCTGGTCGCAAAAACGGTCGACAACGCGATGCCGCCGGCCCACTTCGGATACGCGTGGCGCAGTCCGCTGATCGCGTCTGCCGCGCCTGACGGCAGCGCGCAAACCGGCGGGCCGCGTGCCGCACCGGTCGGCTTGGCGCTGCGCTGGTGGCTCGACAAACTGCACAACCCCGCCACCCGCTTGGCGCTGCTCGAGCGGCACGCGGGTCGGTGGCCGATGGGCGTGTGATGGCGTTGACCGACGTACGCGTTTGCGGCAATGCGGCTACGCCGGTTCGGGTCGAACCCATTCGACGAGCTCAGGGCGAACGGTTAAGAAAAGCCCAGCGCAAACAATTCGGCGCAGCCCAGGCCGAACCCGTCATCGACCTGGCTGGGGCAGGGCGTTGAGCGCGCCCTACATCGGTCGCTTTGCGCCATCGCCCACCGGTCCGTTGCACGCGGGTTCGCTGGTGGCGGCGTTGGCCAGCTGGCTCGATGCGCGCGCGCACAGCGGGCGCTGGTTGGTGCGTATTGAAGACCTCGACTTCCCGCGCTGCGTGCCGGGTGCCGAGCCAAAAATCCTGGCGCAATTGGCCGCTTGCGGCATGCACCCCGACGGCCCGGTGCTGCGCCAATCGGAGCGCCACACCGCCTACCTGAGCGCGTTGCGGCGGCTCACCCGGCTGCAACGCGCCTACCCCTGCGTGTGCTCGCGCCGCGACATCGAACTGGTGTGGCAGGCCACCGGCCACATTCGCATGCGGCATGGCGAATTGGTCTACCCCGGCACCTGCCGCAACGGGCTGCACGGCAAACCGGCGCGTGCGCAGCGGCTGCGTTGCGTGGGTGCCGACGGCGGCGACTTGGTGATCGACTGGACCGATCGGTTGGCCGGCACGCAAAACCAAAACGTCAGCCAAGCCATCGGCGACTTCGTGCTGCAACGCGCCGACGGTTTGTGGGCTTATCAGCTTGCCGTGGTGGTCGACGACGCCCACCAAGGCATCACCCACGTGGTGCGCGGCGGTGACATGGCCGAAAGCACACCGCGCCAAATTCACCTGCAACGCGCGCTCGGCTATGCAACGCCGGCCTATCTGCACACGCCGGTGGTGCTGGGCGACGACGGCAAAAAACTGTCGAAGCAAAACGGCGCGGACGCGTTCGACATGCACGAACCTGGAGTCGCGTTGCGCAAAGCCGCGCAGGTATTGGGCATCGACGCAGCAGGCCGCACCGTGCCCGACTGGTTGGCCAGCGCAGTGCGCGCGTGGGCCGAGCGGGTTGCGGTGACCTGATCTGAGAACGTGAGGGTGTTTCGTTCACGGCATCCCACCACGCCGACGCCCGCCCGCCCGCCCGTCGTTGCAAACGCTCGCCGTAGCCCGAGGTGAATTGACGAGCCGACCGACCTACCCGCGGATGTCCTTTCGATAGCCCTGTGCGGCAGCGCGCCGGCTTGCATCAATTCAGCTTTTAGAACGTCAGGATCACGCACCTCGTGGCGGCCGCCGTTTTGGGGTCGACTCACGCTTGGCGCATTTCCTCAAGGCGGTTCCGGCTGCGACATCAGGGCCGCGCCGCAGCCGAAATGGCATCGGTCAACTGCTTCGCGCTGGTGCGCAGGTGGGCCAGGAATTCGATGACGATTGGCGACAGCTTGTGGTCTTTCGGATGCAGGATGAACCAGTTGGACTGGGCTGGAAAACCACGCACCTTCAGTTCGGTCACGCCGTCTCCGTCCGCCCGCCGTGCGACCGCATGGCGTGACAACACGGCCAGTCCAAGACCTGCCGCTACCGAATGCTTGATGGCTTCGTTGCTACCCAGTTCGAGCCGCACATTCGGCTGGAATCCCAGGCAGTCGAAGTGCGCATCGCACGCCATACGCGTGCCTGAGCCGTGCTCGCGCAAGATGAACCGTTCTTTTGTAAGTGTCTCGAGGGCGATCGACTTTCGATGGGCCAGCGGGTGCTTCTTGGACGCGATCACCACCAGCGGGTTCGGCAGGAACATTTGCTGTTCGAGGTCCATGTCCGGGGGCGGCATCGACATGATGTAAAGGTCGTCGCGGTGGTCTCGTAGGCGCGCCACCACGCCGTCGCGGTTGAGTACCTGAAGCGCAATGTCGATGTCCGGGTAGCGTGCGCAAAACGTGCCCAGCATGCTCGGCACGAAGTATTTGGCCGTGCTGACCACGGCAATGCGCAGCCGCCCGTGAGTCAAGCCCTTGAGTGCACCGATTTTTTGTTCGAACGCGGCCCACTCGTTGCTCATGCCTTGCGCTGCGGCCACCAGTGCTTCGCCTGCTTCAGTCAACAGCAAGCGCTTGCCCAGTTGGTTGTAAAGCGGCAAGCCGACCGAATCGGTCAAGTCTTTCAATTGCATCGAAACCGTTGGCTGGGTGACGTGGCAGGCACGTGCGGCCGCGGTGATGCTTCCGGTTTCAGCTAAGGCCAGAAACAACTGCAGTTGGCGAAAGGTGGTGTGCATAGATGAATGGTGATGTCGCGCATCAGAAATATTGAATTTACTCGAACCGTTTCGAAACTTACCGTCGGGTCTTCTGCAGCTTTTGGTCCGTCGTCATGAACAACTTCCTCGACCCCGCCATCTTGTTTTTCGCCTTTGGTGTGCTGGCCGGCACGCTCAAATCCAATCTCGAGATCCCGCAGCCGATCTCCAAATTCTTGTCGCTGTATCTGTTGATGGCGCTCGGCCTCAAGGGCGGTTTTGCGCTGGCGAAGTCGGGCATGACACACGAAGTCGCGGTCAGTCTGGCATGCGCCATCGGGCTTGCCATCGCCATACCGACGCTTTGCTATTTTTTGTTGAAGCGGGTCGTATCCGGCTTCGATGCAGCGGCAATCGCCGCGACTTATGGATCCGTCAGCGCAGTGACCTTCATCACCGCCTCGCAGTATCTGGAACACCACGGCATTGAATTCGGCGGGCACATGGCGGCCGCGATGGCATTGATGGAGTCACCCGCCATCATCTTTGCGGTGCTGGCTGCCAATGTGTTGCGGCAGCGGGCAGCGGCGAGCTATGTGGTGGTCTCTGCGGGCGGTGCTGCTGCACTGCGGGGTGGGCCAGGGGGTGGGTCAGGGGCTGGGCCGTCAGCAGGGTCGCCATTGGGGCGGGTGCTGCATGAGTCGATCACCGACGGTGCTCAGCTGTTGCTTATCGGCGCGATGGTGGTCGGTTTGTTGAGCGGCGATGCAGGCAAAGCCGCGATGCAACCGTTTTCGGGCGATCTTTTCAAAGGCATGCTGTCCTTCTTCCTGCTGGACATGGGCCTGATGACGGCACGCAGCCTCGGGCAGTTGAAGGGCACATCGCCGGTTTTACTGGCCTACGGTTTGTTGGCACCTCTGGTGCACGCGGGGTTGGCGCTGGCGTTGTCCATGGCGACCGGTTTGTCGGTCGGCAACGGTGCGTTGCTGATGGTGCTGGCAGCCAGCGCGTCCTACATCGCGGTGCCCGCGGTGCTGCGCACGGCCATGCCGGAGGCCAACCCATCGCTGTATTTCGGCATGTCGCTCGGCTTGACGTTCCCATTCAACATCTTGCTCGGCATACCGCTGTACGTCGGCGGCGCACAGCACTTCTTGACATGAAGAAGGTTGCTTCTTACCGCACGGTTTCGCTGACGGTGTCTTGCGGGCACCCGCCCCATGGATGCCGGCCGCGTCTGAGCGCGCCGCGCCGGATTGCAAGCCGGTGGACCGCCCGCCGCCCGACCTTGCACAACCAGCCCGTTGTCCCCGCGGCAGCGACCCGATACCGCTGGGCTGTTTTCTGAGCCGCCACGCAACCGCGCTGATACCCAACGCGACACGCGGAATATTTCGAATGTCATTCGTTATGCGCTGACCCACTGTGTAAATAAAACAGTACCCAACCACAGAAAGATTTCATCTTGAAAACTATCACAAAACAAGCGCAGTCGGAAATCAGCCCAAAACTGGCATTGGAGCTGCTGAAAAAAGGAAATCAAAGATTTGTAGACAATCTGAAAGTAAATAGAAATCTGCTTCAGCAGGTGAATGAAACCAGTGACGGGCAGCACCCTTTTGCAGTCATCATCAGTTGCATGGACTCCCGAACGTCGGCAGAGCTGGTATTCGACCAAGGCCTTGGAGACATATTCAGCATTCGGATTGCAGGTAACGTAATCAACCAAGGCATACTCGCGAGTGCCGAATTCGGCTGTAAAGTGGTGGGTGCCAAGATTATTGTGGTACTCGGGCATACCAAGTGCGGGGCAATCAAGGGATCGATCGACAATGTCGACCTCGGCTACCTGCACGTGATCACCACCAAGGTCAGACGCTGCATTCCCCAAAATGGTAGCCAGTTTGCCGACAATATAATGGATATCGTCACGAAGGGAAACGTCAAGTTGGGCATTGATGATATTCGGACCCGCTCTTTGATCCTCAATGAGATGGAGTACAACGGTGAAATCGCTGTCGTCGGCGGTGTCTACGACGTATCTTCGGGCGTCGTAGAGTTTTTCGAGTCATTGACTAAATAAATATTATACTTTTCCAGTTGGCGGCGGTAAAATATGGAAATTACTTTTTGTGAGAAGCGAAGGCAGTTTTTATACCAGTTGGTGGCCGCGCCAATACAATTTTTTGAAGTAATTCGCTGGCATCGTTACAGTCCGGCTGACCGCTCGCGTTGAGCCTGAGCAGGTTCTGTAATTGAATGAACCATGTCGGCGCTTGGGTGTTTGAGGTTAACTACCTCTCGGTTCAAGGGTCGGGAGACAGCGCATTTGGAGTTTCAGCCCGCCGAGCTGCTCATATCTTGTCTGCTGCTTATTACCTATTACATATTAACTACTATCTACTACGTAGTAAGTATTAAGTATTACATATGGCCATTTATCACAGCGCATTCGCGAGCGCTAATTTATCGGTCAGTGAATCGGCAGGCTGCGCTTGTCATCCTGTTTCCGTTACGCAGGTTGGTGGTCACCGTGGTGCACCCCAACCCGATGCGGGCGATCCCCTTGCCGGCCGAGGTGAATAACTCGTCGTCCTAACTCACCGTCCTGATTCAGGTCTTGCCACAGCTTGACCTGCGTAAACGCCGCATCGGCTGCGCTGAACACCGTTGTCGCCGTTCGAGTTCAGCGCAGCGAGTGCTTGAAACCCGGTGGCGGCGTACACCGCATCTATGCCGGGTCTGCCGGACAAGACCGTATCGACACCAA
>JAYUGJ010000039.1:0-21322 GCA_043738425.1 Burkholderiales bacterium | reverse complement strand
TGGCGGGGCCGCACCTCGTCACACCGCCAGACCCCGCGTGAAGCAGGCCATAACTGCAACATAACCGCCGCAGATCGGCGCATCACGGCGTCGCCCTGTTCCGATAATCAATGCATGCGTTTGTTTCGCGGCTTTCACCATCACGGCGTAGCACCTGCCTGCGCGCTGACCATCGGCAACTTCGACGGCGTGCACCGCGGCCACCAGGCGATGTTGGCATTGCTGCGCAGCGAGGCGCTGCACCGCGGCCTGCCGAGTTGTGTGTTGACGTTCGAGCCGCATCCGCGCGACCACTTCGCGCAGCGCGCCGGGCGACCCGACAACGCACCGACACGCATCTCGACCCTGCGCGACAAGCTGAGCGAGCTGGAGCGCTGCGGCATCGACCAGGTCATCGTGGTGCCTTTCAACACCCGCTTTGCTGCGCTGTCGCCGCAGGCATTTATCGACGAGGTGCTGGTCGGCGGCCTGCACGCGCGCTATGTGCTGGTCGGCGATGACTTTTGTTTTGGTGCCAAACGCGCCGGCGATTACGCGATGCTCGATGCTGCTGGCCAAGTGCAGCCGCCAGCCCAGCGCTTCGATGTGGCGCGCATGCTCAGCTATGAAGTGCGCGGCCAGCGGGTGTCAAGCTCAGCGGTGCGCGACGCGCTGGCGTCTGGCGACATGCCGCGCGCCGCCGCGCTGCTGGGGCGGCCGTACAGCATCAGCGGCCATGTGGTGCACGGTCAAAAGCTCGGCCGCGAGCTCGGCTTTCGCACACTGAATTTGCGCTTTAGCCATGTCCGGCCCGCGGCGATGGGCATCTTCGTGGTGCAGGTGCACGGCTTGACCGCCGACTCGAAACCGTTGTGCGGCGTGGCCAGCCTGGGCGTGCGACCGACGGTAGATGAATCGGGCCGCGTGCTGCTCGAAACCCATTGCTTCGACTGGCCCGAATCGTTGGGCACCGACGGCGGCTACGGCCGCTGCATACGCGTCGAGCTATTGCACAAGCTGCACGATGAGCTGCGCTACGACGGGCTCGACACGCTGCGTGCGGGCATTGCGCGAGATGAGATCGATGCGCGGGCCTGGCTGGCAACGCGCGTCTGAACTGGCCACGCCGCTTGAGCGTTCAGCCCATCTTCACCGCGGTGCCGCTCACCGCCACCATCATCATGCCGTTGGCCTCGCCCATCACTTCGTAGTCGAAGTCGATGCCGACGATGCCGTTGGCACCCAACTCTTTGGCGGCTTCTTTCATGTCGCTCAACGCCGCATCGCGCGCGCCCGACAGCGCCCGTTCGTAGCCGCCCGCACGGCCGCCGACCACATCACGCACCGCAGAAAACATATCGCGAAAAATATTCGCGCCGATGATCGCGTTGCCATTCACCACGCCCAAAAACGTGTCGACTTTCGCGCCGCCCTCGCCACTAGGCACCACGGTAGACAGAAAAAAGTCGTCGTCAGATTTCGAAAACCAGCCCATGGCGAACTCCTTGCAGTCGTTGATGTCGGCGCACGATAGCGGCCCCACCACGACAGCGTGCAGCGCAGGTGCGCCCCATAGAATCGTGTGATGTTTTTGACACATCGAATATTCGAAAACAGGTACGCCTCCACCAAGCGGCAAACCACGCGCGACCGAATTTGATAGGTGCGGCGTGGTGCAGGTTGCGTACTGCGCTGCACCACTCTCTGTGTTTCGGCAAGATGCACACCGTGTGTCGTTGCACGCAACGCAAATCGTCCCGCACTCCATAGATCCATCCAGGGTTTTGCCCGCGCGCTCTGCGCGAATTACGTTTGTTGAGATCAACGCATGTCCGCCGAAAAACCGAACTCCGGTGCCGATGACCCCACCGCGCTGCGCGCCACGCTGAATTTGCCTGACACGCCGTTTCCGATGCGCGGCGATTTGCCCAAGCGCGAACCGGCGTGGGTCAAGCAATGGGAAGACGCGGGCACGTACCAGCGGCTGCGCGATGCACGCGTCGGCGCGCCGAAGTTTGTGCTGCACGACGGCCCGCCATATGCCAACGGCCAGATCCACATCGGCCATGCGGTCAACAAAGTGTTGAAAGACATGATCGTCAAGGCGCGCCAGCTCAAAGGCATGGACGCCACCTATGTGCCGGGTTGGGACTGCCACGGCTTGCCGATTGAAAACCAGATCGAAAAAACCTTCGGCCGCAAACTGCCACGCGCCGAAGTGCAGGCCAAGAGCCGCGCCTATGCCGCTGAACAAGTCACGCAGCAAATGGCCGACTTCAAACGCCTGGGTGTGTTGGCCGATTGGGCGCACCCGTACCGCACGATGGACTTCGGCAACGAGGCCGGCGAGATTCGCACCCTGAAACGCGTGATGGAACGCGGCTTTGTTTATCGCGGTTTGAAGCCGGTGTACTGGTGCTTCGATTGCGGAAGTTCGCTGGCCGAGTTCGAGATCGAGTACGCCGACAAAACATCGCAAACGCTGGATGTGGCGTTTGAATGCGCCGAGCCCGCCAAGTTGGCTGCAGCGTTTGATTTGCCGTCGCTAGACAAACCAGCGTTTGCGGTGATCTGGACCACCACCGCATGGACGATTCCGGCCAACCAGGCGCTGAATCTGAACCCCACGCTCGAGTACAGCCTGGTCGATACCGAGCGCGGCTTGTTGCTGCTGGCAGCGGCCCGGGTGGCCGACAGCTTGCTGCGCTACGGCCTCAGCGGCACGGTGGTGGCCACCGCCTTGGGCGAGCGATTCGACGGCATCAACTTCCACCACCCGCTGGCCAAAGTCGATGCGGGCTACGACCGATTGAGCCCGATCTACCTGGCCGATTACGCCACCGCCGACGACGGCACCGGCATCGTGCATGCCGCTCCGGCCTACGGCGTCGACGACTTCCGATCGTGTGTGGCGCACGGCATGTCGACCGACGACATCTTGAACCCGGTGCTGGGCAGCGGCGTGTACGACGCCGCACTGCCGCTGTTCGGTGGGCAGTTCATCTGGAAGGCCTGCCCGCTGATCATCGACACACTGCGCGAGGCTGGTCGCTTGCTCGCCACCTCGAGTTTTCAACACAGCTACCCGCACTGCTGGCGCCACAAGACGCCGGTGATCTACCGCGCTGCGGCGCAGTGGTTTGTGCGCATGGACGCGGCCACCGACGACACCGCGGGCGTGTGCACGCTGGACGCCGCACCGCAATCGCTGCGCCAGACCGCGCTGGCTGCTATCGACGGAGATTCGAGCCGCGGGCAAGCCGCGACGCACTTCTATCCCGATAACGGCCGCGTGCGGTTGCGCGACATGATCGCCAACCGGCCCGATTGGTGCATCAGCCGCCAACGCAACTGGGGCGTGCCGCTGCCGTTTTTTTTGCACCAAGACAGCGGCGAATTGCATCCGCGCACGATGGAACTCATCGACCGCGCGGCTGCGCTGGTGGAACACGGCGGTGTGGAAGCCTGGTCACAACTCGACCCGGCTGACTGGTTGGGCGACGAGGCAGCGAGTTACACCAAAAGCACCGACATCCTCGATGTGTGGTTCGACTCCGGCTCCACCTTCAATCACGTGCTGCACGGCTCGCACGCCGGTGCGGCGCATGTGGACGGCCCCGAAGCCGACCTCTATCTCGAAGGCCACGACCAGCACCGCGGCTGGTTTCATTCGTCGCTGTTGATCGCGTGCGCCACCGAAGGCCGCGCGCCGTACCGTGGCCTGCTCACGCACGGTTTCGCCACCGATGGCCAGGGCCGCAAGATGAGCAAGTCGCTCGGCAATGTGGTGGCACCGCAGTCGGTCAGCGACAAGCTGGGTGCCGAAATCGTGCGGCTGTGGGTAGCCAGCACCGACTATTCGGGCGACCTCAACATCGACGACAAAATTCTCGCGCGGGTGGTCGACGCCTACCGCCGCATCCGCAATACCTTGCGCTTTTTGCTCGCCAACACCAGTGATTTCAATGCGACAAAAGACCGTGTTCCCCTGGCTGAATTGCTGGAGATCGACCGCTACGCCCTCGCCCGCGCGGCGCAGTTTCAAGCCGAGGTGCTGGCCCATTACGAGGTCTACGAATTCCACCCGGTGGTCGCGAAACTGCAGGTCTATTGCAGCGAAGACCTGGGCTCGTTCTATCTCGATGTGCTCAAAGACCGGCTGTACACCACCGCCGCCAAAAGCCACGCGCGGCGCAGTGCGCAAACGGCGCTGTGGCACCTGACGCACGCCATGCTGCGCTGGATGGCACCGTTCCTCAGCTTCACCGCCGAGGAGGCGTGGCAGGTGTTCAGCCCGGGTACGTCGCCTTCGATCTTTGTTGAAACGTTCAGCCAGGTCGATGCCTGGGCCGATGCCGCGCTGATCGCCAAGTGGTCGCGCATCCGCGAGGTGCGCGACGTGGCCAATAAACAAATCGAAACCGTGCGCGCCGCTGGCAACCTGGGCTCGTCGTTGCAAGCCACGGTGGCCGTCACCGCCAACGCCGCCGACCACGCACTGCTGGCGTCGCTCGGCGACAGTCTGAAGTTCGTCACCATCACCTCCGAAGCCACGCTCACGTTAGGCAGCGAGTTGGCGGTCAGCGTGACGCCGTGCACCGCGCAGAAATGCGAGCGCTGCTGGCACTACCGCAACGATGTAGGCCAAGACGCAGCGCACCCGACCATCTGCGGCCGCTGCACCAGCAATTTGTATGGCGCGGGTGAACTGCGACAGGTCGCGTAAGCATGGTCAATCGACAGATCGGTCGCTCCAGCTTGCTGCCCTGGCTGGGCATCGCCACGCTCATCATCTTGGTGGACCAGTTCACCAAGACACTGATAGTCGGTCACTTTCAGCTGGGTGGCAGTCACACCGTCACCTCATTTTTCAACCTGGTTCGGGTTCACAACGCGGGCGCGGCGTTCAGTTTTTTGGCAGGCGCGTCGGGCTGGCAGCGCTGGTTTTTTATTGGCCTCGGCCTCGCCACCACGGTGTTCATTGTGTGGATGCTGCGGCAGCACAGCGGCCAGCGGTTGTTTTGCTGGGCGCTGTCGTTGATCCTGGCAGGCGCGTTGGGCAACGTGATCGATCGATTGATACACGGCCACGTGATCGACTTTTTACAGTTCCACTGGAACTGGTTGGCACCGATGTTTTCCGGCGGCTACTTCCCCAGCTTTAACGTGGCCGACAGTGCGATCACCGTGGGCGCGGTGCTGTTGATCTGGGATGAATTGCGGCGCGTGCGGCGCAGCTAGATTCAGCCCATCCGACGGCAGCGCAGTATGAAAAAACTTACCAGCGCGCCCAACCTCGCCATCGCCACGCTGTGGGCCGACCTGTTGTGCAACGCCGGTGTGCCGACCACCGTGCAACGCGCTTACAACAGCAGTCTGGCGGGTCAAATCCCGCCCGATCAAGCGCTGCCCGAGTTGTGGCTCACCGATGCGGACCACTTCGACCATGCCACCCGATTGCTGGCCGATTTGCTGTGCCCGGTGTCGCGCCATTGGCTGTGCAGTGCCTGCCGCGAAACCATCGATGGCCCGTTCGAACAGTGTTGGAACTGCGGCGCAGCGATGCCGAGCTAGCGTGTTGAACCGGACGCGTTGTTTGCGTCAGCCTGGAAACGCGTTTTCCACACGCCGGTCGGTACGCAATCGCCAAGCCCTGCTGCAAACGTGCAGCGGCAGCGGTTGCAAAGACGCGCTGCAGGCTTACTGCGCCGCGCCGTCCGGTGCCGCCAGCGTTACTTCGCCGTAGTAAGCCCGAATAGGCGGGCCGCTGGCGTTGCCACCAGTCATCAGCGCGATCGAGATCAGTGGGCCGGGGTCCTCACCAAACGCTTTTTTGAAATCGCGCGTGATGTCGCGCGCATGAAAGTGCCACTTCGAGGGCGGCTGGGGGCCGGAATCCACCACGATTTTGCGCAACCGATCGGTGCGTTCAGAGCTCAGCACCGACTCAACCGGTGCATGCGGATGCCACAGGTACATCAACGTGGCGTAGGGTGGCGTTTCGCCGCTGAACGCCTCGAAAAGATCGAACAAGATGCGATCCTTCATCGACAGGCGGCTGTGGTCTCCATCGAATGCCAGCAGCAACCGCACCGGCGCGTTGTCGACATCTGTGGCTGTTGCGTCAGCGGGCCCGCGTGACGATGCAGTGGCGGCCGACCAACTGACCGTTGGCACCATCCAGGAAAACGCCAGCGACCCGAGCTCACGGGCTTTCACGCGCAAGCGGCGTCGGTACAGGCTGAGCGTGTTGTCAGCCTCGGCTTCGATCACTGGACGACCATCGACCGTGGTGGCCAGGTATTTGGTGGGCCGCTTGGCCGGCAGCTGGAACGGCTGCCACTGCGCATGGTTTGTCGCCGATAAAGCGTCCAACTGCGGCGTCGAGCTGCAGGCTGTGACCGACAGCAGCGCTGCGGCTGGGAACGCGGCGACTACCGCTGCGCACCGCAGCCCACCAGCTGCCATTACGTGCGAACAGCGCATCGCGTCGCGCTTTAAAAGCGGTGGCGCACACCAAACGCCACGCTGGTGGAGTCTTTCCCCGCACTCGCGGTAACGCCGCCTAGATACCCACCGCCGCCGGGGGCTGCCTGACCGAGACCGGTATTGCTGAACCGGGTCACGATGGCATTCAGATCGGTGCGCTTTGACAGCGCGTAGCTGTAAGCAACGCCGTATGAAGCAACGTCGGCGTTTGATTTGCCGTCGTCGTCGTACTGGTTATAGGCCACATAAAACGTGCTGGAGCCGACCACGTGTTTGTAGCCCAGGTGATAGAGCATCGCGTCTTGTTTGAGCGCGTTGGTGTACGCGCCCTGAATCAACGCGGCGACCCGCGCGCCCACTGCCGGTGTGATTTGCCCGGCAATTGCCGATACCGCAGAAGGATGCCCGTCCTTGATCGACGATACCGTTGCATAGATGCGCCCATCGCCAACCGAGACGTAGCCGCCGGTGACGAGGCTGGTGAGCGACAGCTGCCCTTTTTCGTTCTCGCGGCTGTTGTAAGCCATGCCGACGCCAAACGCATCGACTCGGTACATCGCCAGTGCGCCCAAAAAGCGTCCCGTCTCGGCCGATTCCTCGCCAACCCCGTACATCAGCGATCCGGTCCAGGCGTCTTTTTGCACACGGTATGCCACCGCATTAGATGCCCTGATATCGATCGCGTACGGCACCGCTGCAATCTGGCCTGCCCCCAGCGACGACTGCGCGTTCAGCGCATCGAAGCTGCCTGCCAACTCATAGCCGGGCGTGTACATCCGGCCGGCCAAGACCGCACCCACTGGTGTCACCACGCCTACGTAGATTTGCCGATCAAAAAACGCCGCGCCGGACGACAGCACATTGATACCCACCCGCGTGCCGATATTTGCGGAGACTTGATTCAACACAGGTTGCAATGCGGTCTGTTGGGCAAGTGGCAGGCTTGGTAGCAAGTACCGCGCGAACGTCGCGCGGTCAGGCAATTGCGTGCGGGAGGGCGGGCGGTTGCTGATGCCACCGGTATCGGCTTCAAATCGGTTTTCCAGCAAAAAGATGGCTTTATACCCATCGCCTAGATCTTCCGTGCCGCGCAGACCAAACCTCGAACCTTCCATGATGCCGCTCGATAGTTGGGTAATGCTGCCGCCTTTGAAGCCTGTCACGTGGGTGACGCCAGCATCGACGATGCCGTACAGCTCGACCTTGCTTTGCGCCCAGACGTTGAACGATGCGGCGGCGTTCGCCGCGAATAGACCCGCCCATACGAAACGTCGAAGAATCATTGGATGCTCCTTGCGAAAAACAACTTCCGCAGTGCAGTGTGGCACCGGCGTAGGTTTTCTTCGAGTGGGGAGTTGCCAAAGCTGTTGCCGTGAACGCACGAAAGTTTTTGCGCCGCCATAAAAAAAGCCACCCGAGGGTGGCTTTTCAATGGGGCGCCTGAAGGCGCTGTCTACCGATTAGAAGTTGTGACCGACACCGAACACAAACTCGTTGCGGCGGACAAAAGAGTTGTCCAAATCGCCACTGCGACCGGTAATTGCGGTGTAGAGCGACGTACGCTTCGACAAAGCGTAGGCCACAGACAAACCGTATTTATGCTGGTCCAGCGAGTTCGCCTTGACAGCACCCGCCCGAGGAAAGTCGACGCTGGACCCGGTGTACTGGGCTTTGAACGTGAACGCTTGGTACGGCACCTTGATACCGACGTTCCACGCATCGTGGTCTACGTTGCTCAGGTTTTTGGTCTTGGTGACATACGCACCGTCAAAGTCGCTGGTGTTTTGGTAACCGGCAAACAACGTCACTGGAAAATTGATCAACGACGAGAAGTCGTAATTACCGCCAATGGTCACTACGTTGTTGTAGTTGCCACCGTGTCCACCGCCATTGAAGTCCTCGTACGAAATGCCCGCTTTGATTGGGCCTAACGAGTAATTCGCGCCGATGCCACGGTATTCGGCAGCCCGACCGGTGCCCGTCGTACCGTCCGCATTGGTTGATCGTGCTTCTTCGCTCAAGCCATAAATGGCGCTGGCGGAAAAACCGCTGAAATTCGGCGTGCGATAGGTCACTGCGTTGCTCACGCGGCCGCCAAAGTCTTGGAAAAGAGGGCGCCCGCTCATGACTTCACCGACGTCTATCTCACCTTTGCCGGTAACGTCAACGAACTGAATGGCGTATTCGCGGCTCAATGTTTCAACCCGGCCTAGGCGTATATCGCCGAGGTCCTTTGAACCGAGCGCTACGTAAGCCTGCCGGTTGAAGAAACTTGTAGCTCCTCCGTTTGCTCTGGTGTCGCCAACGTTGCCGGTATCACCCGACAGCCCCGCCTCGAGCACGAAGTAGGCGCGCAAGCCGTCGCCGAGGTCTTCTGTGGCACGCAACCCAAAACGCGAACCGGCAATGCCGTTGACGCCGCCATCATTCAACTTGACAACGCTTTTACCAGCCTTGGCACCGTTGATGCTGGCCTTGTTTCCCGGATCTTGGTACGTCAAGTTTTGGTCGATTCGACCGTACAAAGTGACCGATGACTGTGCAGAGGCTGCGCTGGCGAAGGCACCCAAAATTGCCAAGGCGACGAGTGATTTATTCATTTAGTAGAGCTCCTGAGCTTGCAGTTAAAACAAAAAACTTGGGATTCGACGTTGATGCAGTAACGCTTCATAGGAGTGCATCAATCGACAAACTTAGGGTATTCCACCAGACCACCCAAAACCTTGCAAAGAAAAGTCAGTAGATTGCACCTAACATGTTGCCGAAGCACCACATCGGCCAAGCGCGCACCAACTCAGCGCACTGGCCGCGCATTCAAACTGTGAAGTTGCACACAGCTTTTGCGTTGTCACCGGTGAGGCTTTTCGAACCTGCTGCAATCAGACTCCCCGCTACGGTGACCTATAAACCGTCGTGTACATCAAATCAGCATCCCATGCTTGAGACACTTATCGTAATTACAGACCACGCCCTGCGGACGCTTTCCGGTGGTTTGAAAGCTTCTCGCCCTGCCCCGACTCCAGTCAACGACGCAAGCGCTTTGGCAGCTGAAACCGCCATGTCGGCAGAAGAAAAATCGTTGTCGAGCGCGTTGATGCGAGTCAACCATGTTGGCGAGATATGCGCCCAGGCTCTTTACAAAGCACAGGCGCTGGCTACGCACGACCCGCAGATGCGCACTCAATTTGAGGCGGCTGCGCGCGACGAAAGCGATCACCTGGCGTGGACCGAGCAACGCCTCGATGAGCTGGGCGGGCGCGCCAGCTTGTTGAACCCGCTGTGGTATGCGGGCTCGTTCGCGTTGGGTTGGATTGCCGGCAAATCACCCACGCCGCTCGGACTGGGATTTGTGTTGGAGACCGAACGCCAGGTTGAGCAGCATTTGGCTGAACACATGAACCGATTACCCGCAGTCGACCTGCGCTCTCAAGCGATCGTGCAGCAAATGAAGCTGGACGAGGCAAGTCATGCCCAAAATGCACTGGCGGCCGGAGCGACCGAGTTGCCCAGCTCCGCGCGCTGGGCAATGCGAGCTTTGTCGAAAGTCATGACCCGCACTGCCCATTACGTGTAGCAGCGTGTGCGCGCCGGCCGCCAAGAAGTACCAGACGATGCTTAGCCGGCGAGTTGAACTACTTCAAAACTGCTAGTGATCTTTGCAGTCTTGCCCAGCATGATGGTCGCGGAACAAAACTTTTCATGCGACAGCGCAATAGCGCGCCCAACTGCCGCCAAATCGAGGTTTATGCCCGTCAGATTGAAATGCATATTTATGGCGGTGAATACCTTCGGGTCGGCGTCGGCACGCTCTGAGGTGACTTTGACTTGGCACCCATGCACACGATGGCGCCCGCGCTGAAGGATCATGACAACGTCGTAGGCGGTGCAGCCCGCAGCACCGGCAAGTACTGTTTCCATTGGGCGAGGAGCCAAGTTGCGTCCGCCGCCCTCCGCCGCCCCGTCCATCGCGACCATGTGACCACTGCCCGTTTCGGCAATAAATCCCATACCCGAGGCTGGGACCCAGTTCACAGTGCACTGCATCATTTGCTTTCGTTTTGGGTAGTTCGCAATGGCGGGCCCGATTGCTGCCCTATGTTCGCTATGCCATGCCGCTCGATTACCACTCCGATATTGCAGCGCAGCAAAACAGTAGATACACTCTGCTGTATTCACGCGGACTGTAATCCGTAGATACCAGTTGTCTCCTCCACCCCCTAACGGTGGATTCAGCCCAAGGCAATGCGCCTTGGGCTTTTTTCTTGGTGGAAAAGCGACGGTGTGCTGCCAAATCTGCGCCGTAGTGACGGCCGCGATCTACCGCTTATCGGCTCGACCACCTTGCACTTGGAGCTCTCGATGCCAGGCCTGACCGCCACTGAAAAACGCACCACGTTGACAACAAAAACCGGTGCGGGCGGCACCACACCAAAACCCAGGTCCCGTAGCAAGCCGCTCAGCGTTGGCGATTATTTACAACGTATTTTGACGGCGCGCGTTTATGACGTGGCGGTTGAGACGCCGCTCGAACTCGCACGCAGCTTGAGCAAACGCATCGACAACCAGGTGTTTTTGAAGCGTGAAGACAGCCAGCCGGTGTTCAGCTTCAAGCTGCGCGGTGCGTACAACAAGATGGCGCACTTGTCGCCGCAACAACTACAGCGCGGCGTGATTTGCGCGTCGGCGGGCAACCACGCACAGGGCGTCGCGCTGGGTGCGAAAAAACTTGGCTGCAAGGCCATGATCGTGATGCCGACCACCACGCCCAAATTGAAAGTCGACGCGGTGAAAGCGCTCGGCGGCGCAGTGGTGCTCAGTGGCGAGAGTTACTCAGACGCGCACCGCCACGCGCTCGAGCTCGAGCGGCAGCATGGCTTGACATTCGTGCACCCGTTTGACGATCCGGATGTGATCGCGGGCCAAGGCACGATTGCGATGGAAATCCTGCGCCAGCATCCGGGTCGCATCGATGCGGTGTTCGTCGCTATTGGCGGCGGTGGGTTGATCTCTGGCGTGGCGGCATACATCAAAGCGGTGCGACCCGAGATCAAGGTCATCGGCGTGCAGATGAATGATTCGGACGCGATGATTCGGTCAGTCAAAGCCGGCAAGCGCATCACGTTGCCAGATGTCGGTTTGTTTTCTGACGGCACGGCTGTGAAGCAGGTCGGGGTGGAAACATTTCGCCTGACCCGCGCGTTGGTCGACGACTTCGTGACGGTGGACACCGACGCGGTCTGTGCGGCCATCAAGGATGTGTTTCAAGACACGCGCAGCATCTTGGAGCCCGCCGGCGCATTGGCGGTGGCGGCGCTGAAGCAGTACGTTGCGACACACCGCATCTCAGGCCAAACCTTGGTTGCTATCGCGTGCGGTGCGAACATGAACTTCGATCGGCTGCGGTTTGTGGCCGAGCGCGCGGATGTGGGTGAAGAACGTGAGGCACTGCTGGCGGTAACCATTCCCGAGCAGCGCGGTAGCTTCAAGAAGTTCTGCGCAGTGATTGGACCGCGCGCAGTGACTGAATTCAACTACCGCATTTCTGATGCGCAGCGGGCCCACGTTTTCGTCGGCATTGCCACCACCCAACGCGGCGAATCAAGTGCGCTCGCCGCCAGTTTCAACCGGCAAGGCTTCTGCGCTATAGACCTGACACAGGATGAGCTGGCCAAGCTGCACCTGCGTCACATGGTCGGCGGGCGCAGCGAGTTGGCGGGCAATGAGCGGCTGTACCGATTTTTGTTTCCAGAACGCCCTGGTGCGCTGATGAAGTTTTTGTCGAGCTTGCATCCGGAATGGAACATCAGCTTGTTCCACTACCGCAATCAGGGCTCAGATTACGGACGCATCTTGGTCGGCATTCAGGTACCGACCAAAGACAAAAAAGCGTTTCGCCAATTTCTCGATACCCACGCTTATCCGTGCATCGACGAGACAGACAATCCGGCGTATCAGCTTTTTTTGCGCTGACCGCTCTGGTCGACTTCCCAGGTCGACTCCTCACGCTGACTGGCGACGCCGATGGCCGACTACAACAACCTGATCTCACCGACCAGCAACACGCTGCTCGAAGCGGCGTTGCGTGACAAGCTGTTGCGGCGCAGCCAAACTACCGGCGAATTAGGCGAGCTGCAGCCACTGGCAGTGCGCCTAGGGTTGATACAAAACACGCTGAAGCCGAAGTTCACTGCGCCACAAATCATCGTGTTTGCTGCCGACCATGGCATTGCGGTCGACGGTGTGGGTGCCAGTGACCGGCATTCGACCAACCAACTGGTGCGGTCTCTGTTGACGTTCCAACTGCCGCTGTCGGTGTTCGCGCGCATCCAGGGCTTGGAGCTGTCAGTCGTTGACGCGGGCGTAGCCGAGCCGGTGTTGCCGCACCCACGGCTGCTGGCACGCAAGATTGCGCACGGCACCCGCAATTCGCGCGTCAGCGCGGCGATGTCGCTCGAGCAGGCCCATGCCGCGATACGTGCGGGCATGGAAATCGGCGACTCGCTGCCCGGCAATGCGGTGGTTTGTGCCGGCGTCGGCGTCGGGTCGGCACAGTCTGCTGCGCTGGTGTTGTCGCGCCTGGCAAATGTGCCGGTACGCGAACTGGTGGCGTCGGGCCCCGAGCTCAATGCCACCGAGTTGGCGAAAACGATGGTGGTGCTGGAAGGATCGCAAGGCCGCCACAAGGACGTGAGCGATCCGGTCGAAATACTCGCGGCGTTTGGCGGCTTCGAAATCGCGATGATGGTGGGCGTGATGATGGTCGCCGCGGGCAAGAGGCAGCTGATCCTGGTCGACGGTTTGGCTGCGTGCGCCGCGCTGGCAGTGAGCTCGCACATCGCGCCCACCGTGTTGGACTATTGCGTCTTCTGCCGCAGCAGCGGGCATCTTGGCTTGGATCGCGCGCTGGCCATTTTCCAGGCATCCGCGTTGCTTGAAATCAGCATGAACAGCACCGACGGCACCGGGGCCACGTTGACCTGGCCATTGGTTCGCAGCGCTGCCGCGTTGTTGACGGAAGTCGCCGAAGGCGAGGAGGCGGGGCCTACCTTGCCGGGCCAACTGCCGGGTCAGGTATCGGCACCCGCGCCGGGGCAAAACAGCGAAGATTCAGTCAGCGGATCGCAGTACGGGGCGCATGACGGATCGCAGTACTGATCGCCGTGCTGATCGCTGTACGACTCGCCGCTCGGATCGCCGCTCGAATCGCATTACAGATTGCCACACCGATTGCTGAACAGATTGGCGCACCGAACTTAGAACTCAACTCGAACTGCTGAGCACGCCAGCGCCCTGTTGCCAGTCTGCTCTCAACCCGAATCGCGCAGCTAATTCACCGCGACGCGGCACCCCGTGCCGGCCGGCCCGCTGCTGGTGGCGACATGTTCGACAGCGCATCACGTCCTGCCGCAGCGCCCATGCCGCTGGGCAGGCCTTGCGGATAAGGAACGCTGGGCGGCGGTGCCTGTGGCGCGATGCCGTCTGTCGGCATGGCCGCGGGCAGCACGCCCGTTGCGGCAGCGATGACCAGTGGCATGTCCAGCGTGAAGCCGGAACCGGCCTCGCTCGCAAGGTCTGCAGAGCCGACTGTGGCGGTGCGCAAGCTGACTCCACGCAGCATCCAGTCACCTTCGATTCGTGCACCGACGCGGTAGACCCGCGCTGGGTTGCCGTCGACCGATATGAGTGCCAAACCTTGTTCGCCAGGAACCTTTGGTGCCATCACGCCGGCCAATCGAAACCGGCTGCTGGCCGGAGGCGCTGTTGCTATCGGTATGGCGGCCAGCATGGGCGCATGTCCCAACAGACGCGTCATGTCGCCGCGCAGCGCCGTTGCACCAGCCACCACTGCCGCGGGCGCGATGTAGGCAGATGGGCTGAAAAATCGCAGCCCCCAGAACACGCAGGTAGCGGCGACCAGCGCCCAGATCACAAATGCAAACGTTCGGCTCAACATCGCCCGATTATCATCATTCGAGATGGTCGCCCACCCCTGCTGCGGCCTGGATCGCACCATGTTGAAAAGCAATTTCGTTCCTTCATCACGCCGCGCCGTCGCGCCGTCGGGCACATCAAAACCAGCCAGCCACCGCAGCGGGTTCACGCTCATCGAGTTGATGGTGGTGCTGGTCATCATCGGCGTGCTGGCTGCGTTGATCGTGCCCAACGTGATGAACCGCGCCGACGATGCGCGAGTGACCGCGGCGCGCACCGATGTCAGTAACCTGATGCAGGCACTGAAGCTGTACAAACTCGACAACCAGCGTTTCCCGAGCGCTGAACAGGGCTTGCAAGCGCTGGCCGCCAAGCCCACTGCAGGCGCGATCCCGCCCAACTGGAAGTCTTACTTGGACAAGCTGCCCAACGACCCGTGGGGCAAGCCGTACCAGTACGCCAACCCCGGAGTGAAAGGCCAGATCGACGTCTACAGCTTCGGCGCGGACGGCATAGTCGGTGGCGAAGGCAACGACGCCGAGGTCGGCTCGTGGCAATGAGTTTGTTGCACACCCACGGTGGCGTTTGTCTCCGGTGAAAAACCGCCACGCCGGCTTCACGCTGATCGAGCTGATGGTGGTCGTAGCGCTGATCGCGGTGGCGTCGGCAGCGGTCAGCCTGGCACTGCGCGACCCGTCGGAAACCCGGCTTGAGCACGAGGGCGCACGCTTGGCGGCGCTGCTCGAGTCGGCCCGCGCCGAAGCCCGCGCGTCGGGTTTGTCAGTGCGCTGGCTACCGCGGTCTGCCGAACGCACGCGCAGCGCTGCCGACGGTGCCGATGAGGCATCCGATTTCCGATTTGTCGGGCTGCCAGCGTCCGCCGGGTTGCCCCAAAAGTGGTTGACGGCGGGCGTTACCGCCAGCGTCATCGGCGCGCCCTCGGTGGTGCTCGGCCCTGAACCACTGATCGGTGCCCAACGCATCGCATTGAGTCTGGATGACCGGCGACTGACGTTGGCGACCGACGGCCTCGGCCCGTTTGCGGTAACCACCGACGCGCCTGCGGTGGCGCGCTGACCGGTTGCACGCGCCCTGCATGGCAACGACGCGACGTGCCCGCCACATGGCGTGTGGATTCACGCTGATCGAAGTGTTGGTCGCGCTGGTCATCGTCGCGGTCACGCTCGGTGCGGGCATCAAGGCGGCCGGTGCACTGCTGAACAACGCCGAGCGATTAAGCGAGGTCACCGCCGCGCAATGGTGTGCCGACAATGAATTGACCGACCTGCGGTTGGCCCGTGCCTACCCGAGCATCGGTGAGTCGACCTTCAAATGCCAGCAGCTGGGCCGCAGCTACGTCGGCACCTTCAAAGTGCAGTCGACACCGAACCCCAACTTTCGGCGCGTCGATGCGCTCATCGCCAACGACGCCGGTGAATTTGTGCTGACGCTGTCGACCATTCTTCCGCGCAACTGATGCGCAGCGCCTGGTTGACGATCGGCAGCGCGCGCCGCAGGCACCGCAAGCACTGCAACCCTCAGGACCAGAGCGGCTTCACGCTGGTCGAAGTGCTGGTCGCTTTGGTGGTCATGGCCACGCTGGCGGTGATGGCGTGGCGCGGGGTGGACGGCATCGTGCGCACCCGCGACGCCAGCCACACGCGGATGGAAAACACGCTGCGCCTGACCACCGTGTTGGCACAGTGGGAGCAGGACCTGGCATCGCTGCAACAAACCGAAGCCGTGCCCGCGTTGAGCTTCGACGGCGCGACGCTGCGGCTGACGCGACGCACCGATGAAGGCGTCCAACTGGTGGCCTGGTCGCTGGTGCCGACGACCGATGCGGTCGACCGAGCCGCCAGCGACATCGCCACCGCCGCCGCCACCGCCACCACGGCGAGCCCGGCCGCCGCGGACAACAGCGGCGCAGTCAGCAACAGCTGGATGCGCTGGACCGGACCCGCCGTCACCGACAGCGCCGCGCTGCAAGAAAGCTGGCTGCGCAGCCAGTCGCTGCAAAGTGGTGAGCCCGGACTACTGCGCACCGTGGGCGGCGTGTCGACATGGCAGCTGTACTGCTATCGCAAAGACGACAACGGCTGGACCAACTGCCAGTCGAGCGGCAATGTGGTGCGGCGCGAACGGCCACCGGAGTTCACCACCGGTGGCTCTGCGCCGCCACCGCCGACCCAACCGGCGCTGCCGACCGGCCTGCGCCTGGTGCTGACGTTCGCGGGGGGCAACGGCTATGACGGCACCATCACCCGCGATGTGCTGTTGGGCCCGCAGCCGTGATGGCGCGACGCCAGCTGCCGCAACGCGGCGCAGCGCTGCTGATGGCGATGCTGATCGTGGTGCTGGTCAGCACGTTGGCATCGGCCATGATTTGGCAGCAGTGGCGCGCGGTGCAGGTCGAGGCAGCCGAACGCGCGCGCACGCAGTCGGCGTTGATATTGACCGGCGCGCTCGACTGGGCGCGGCTGATATTGGCCGAAGACGGCAAATCGGGTAAGCCCACGACGCTCAGCGAGCCGTGGGCCACCCCGCTGGCCGAGGCGCGGCTGTCGACTTTTCTCGCCGCCGATAAAAACAACACCGACGACGGCCCCGAAGCATTTTTGTCAGGTCGCATTGCCGATGCGCAAGCGCGCTACAACCTGCGCAATTTGGTCGTGCCAGACAGCAAGGTGCCGGGCCGCAACATGGTGCAGCCGCCCGAGTTGGCCGCGCTGCAAAAACTCTTCGCGTCCATCGGCATCAATTCGGGACTGGCGCAAAAAATCGCCGTCGGCTTGCGCGATGCGTTGCCTGCGGGCCGTGCGGCACCCGCGTTGTTGCTGCCGCGCAGCCTGGAGCAACTCGCATGGCTGGGCGTCGACGCCGAATCCATACGCCGCATGGCACCGTATGTGGTCATCTTGCCGAACAGCACGCCGATCAACCTGAACACCGCGTCGCGCGAAGTCATCGCCGCCAGCATCGACGGTCTGGATATGGGCGGTGCCGAAGCGTTTCTGCAAAAACGCCAGCGTGCGCCTTTCAAAGTGGTGGAAGACGCGCGGGTGCTGGTTCCAACGCTCACGATCAACGAAGCCCGCGCCAACGTCGCCGCATCGACTTTCTTCGAAGTGCGCGGCCGTTTGCGCCTCGGCGACCGGTCGTTGGAAGAGCTGACGTTGGTCGAGCGGCGCGGAACCGACTTGGTACCGGTGCAGCGGCAACGCATCAGCCACCGCGACGGCGGGTAATTCGGGTGCGCAGGCCGCTCTGACGAGGCCATTTTCTGGCGGCCATTGGGGCCGCTTATCGGATGCTCAGCCGGCGCAAAGTCGGCTACAACGCACGACGGTAAGTCTTTGATTCACGGCGGTTTGCGCCTACCCGGCCCCTAAACTCGGCTGCGTTACATATTCCTGCGGCAGCCTACTGCCCGCCCGCCCATGTCGATCCTCGTTATTTCTCTTGCGCCCCGAGCTCGCCTGCGTGCTCGCGGTATTGCGCCGGGCGACGCCGCAGCACCGAGCGCAGATGATGAATTTACCTACCTGCTCAGCAACGACGGCTTCACGATGCAGGCCCAGGGCCGCTGCCCGGCGGCGAAGTTGCCGAAAGCCGATGGCGTGATCGCGGTGGTGAATGAGGTCGACGTGTCATGGCACCGCATCGCGCTGCCTAAATCGCCGGCCGGCAAGCTGCGCGCCGCACTTGCCGGGGTGCTGGAAGACGCGGTGCTCGACGACACTGATTCGACCCATTTCGCACTCGCACCCGATGCGGTCACGGGCCAGCCCACCTGGGTCGCCGCGGTCAATCACAGCTGGCTGCGTGGCCAACTCGCAGCGCTGCAGCGGCGCCATGTGTTCGTCGATCGGGTGGTGCCTGCCGCGTGGCCCGACTCACTGTCGAGCGGGCACTTCACCGAGGCCGTTGGGCCGACCAGCCACGGCGCGCGGCCCGATGTGGCACTGACCTGGACCCATGCCGACGGGGTCGCGGTGCTGCGGCTGCAGGGCGGCCTGGCGCGCACGTTGCTGCCGCAACCACTGCCGCCCGGCGCGCGCTGGACTGCCACGCCCGAGGTGGCCACGGTCGCCGAGCGCTGGTTGGGTCAGCCGGTCGCGGTGACGTCTGCCGCCGAACGCGCGCTGCAAGCCACCCGCACCTTGTGGAATCTGCGCCAGTTCGATTTGACCCCGCGCAACCGGGGCACGCGCGCTGCGCGCGACCTGTGGCGCCAGTGGATGCGACCGCCGTGGCGCACGGTGCGCTACGGTCTGCTGGCGCTGGTGGTGGCCCAGGTGCTGGGCTTGAATCTGTGGGCATGGCGCGAAAGCGCACAACTGACGCAGCAAAAGCAGGTCGCCCGCGGCCTGCTGCAACAAGCCTTTCCGCAGGTCACCGGGGTGCTCGACGCGCCGCTGCAAATGCAACGCGAGGTCGATGCGCTGCGCATGGTGGCCGGCACGCCTGCCGACAACGACTTCGAGCCCATGCTGCAGGCCGCAGCGTCGGCCTGGCCGGTCAACCAGCCACAAGTCGACAACCTGCGCTTCGAAGCGGGCACGCTGGTGCTGTCGGCGGCCGGCTGGGGCGAGGCCGAAATCGCCCAGTTTCGCGATCAGCTGCGCCCTGCCGGTTGGCTGGTCGATGCCGCCGATGGGCGGGTCACCTTGAGCCGCGCGGCCGCCGAAAGCGCCCGACCATGAGCGGGCGCACTGGCTTGGCTGCGCCAGCACCTACGCGCTGGCCCGCATCGTGGGTCGCGCTGCGTAATGACGGGGTCACGCGGTGGCGAGCACTTGCGCCGCGCGAGCGCACCTGGGCCAGCGCAGCGGCAGCCGCCATTGGCTTGTTGTTGGTTTGGGGCATCGCCATTCAACCCGCCTGGCGCACGCTGCGCGACGCACCGGCGCAAATGGACCGGTTGGCAGCCCAGCAGCAAACCATGCAAAAGCTGTCTATCGAAGCCGCTGAGTTGCGCAATGCCGCGCCGGTGGCACCAGCCCAGGCGGTCACCGCATTCCAGGCCGCCACCGAGCGGCTTGGCGCGCGTGCCAAATCGGTGTTGCAGGGCGACCGCGCCACGGTGACGGTGACCGGCCTGTCGGGTGACGAGCTGCGCAACTGGCTGGTTGAAGTGCGCACCGCAGCGCGCGCACGGGCCATCGAAGTCCAGTTGGCGCGCGATGCGCGTGGCTACACCGGCTCGGTGGTGCTGAACTTGGGCAGCGGGGGCGCGCCGTGAGTCGCTTTTCTGCCAGCCGTTGGGGCAGCGCGTTGGTGCCGCGCAAGAAAGCCGTGCGACAAGCCAGCCTCACGACTTTTTCGGCCACCCGCTGGGGCGAATCCACCCACGCCGAAATGGCCTGGGACCGCACCCGCAGCAGCGCAGTGCGTTGGGGTTGCGCCGGCGCGGTGATCGGTGGGCTGATCGCCGGCGTGTGCTTTGCGCCCGCCACCTGGTTGGCCGGTTGGGTGGCGTCGGCAAGCGGCCAGCAGTTCATGCTGACCGAGGCGCGTGGCACAGTTTGGTCGGGCAGCGCGGTGGCGGTATTGACCGGTGGACCCGGCAGCAACGACGCCAGCGCCCTGCCCGGCCGCCTGTCCTGGACGTTGACCCCACGGCCATCGAACCTGCTGCTGCAGTTCACCCATGCCTGCTGCCTGAACGGCACCGTGCCGATCACCCTGAAACCGGGTTGGGGCCAATGGCATGCGGCGCTGCCGGCGTCGCCCGACTGGATCGGTCAGTGGCCCAGCGACTGGTTGGCTGGGTTGGGCACGCCATGGAACACATTGCAGTTGGGCGGCACGCTGCGCTTGATGTCGTCAGGACTCGACCTGCAATCCACCGCAGGCCGATTGAACGTGATCGGTAATGCCAGCCTGGAGTTGCTGGGCGCGTCATCGCGGCTGTCCACACTCGACTCGCTCGGCAGCTATCGATTGGCATTGCAAGGGGACCCGCTCAATGCAGCCGCCACGGCCAGCACCGCAAAATCAACCGGTGCCGCGCAAATCACCTTGTCGACCACCGAAGGTGCGTTGCAGCTCAACGGCAGCGGCACCTGGGGTGCCGATGGCGTGCGCTTTCAAGGGCTGGCCAGCGCGCGCGATGCCAACGACGCGGCGTTGACCAACTTGCTGAACATCATCGGGCGACGCAACGGCGCGGCGTCCGTTATCTCGATCGGATCGCCATGAACTTCAACGTTCGTTCCTCAGCACGCCGCTTGCAGCAGCATGCCTCGCGCGGCTGCGCACGCTCGTTGTGTGTGTTGTTGTCGACCGCGCTGGTGGCACCCTCGCTGCTCACGCTGCCCAACCTGGCGCACGCGCAGGCCAGCAAACGCGGTGCCGCCAATCGCTTCAAAGGCGAGCCGGTGACGTTGAATTTTGTCAACGCCGAAATTGAAGCGGTGTCGCGCGCGATGGCCGCGATCTTGCGCCAGCAGTTTGTCGTCGACCCGCGCGTCAAGGGCACGATGACGCTGTACAGCGAAGAAGCGCTGTCGCCGCGCGAGGCTTACCTGAATTACCTCGCGGCACTGCGCGGGCTGGGCTACACCGTGGTTGAAGTCGGTGGCTTGTTCAAGGTGGTGCCCGAGGCCGACGCAAAGCTGCAATCAGGCACGGTATCGATCGGTGAGGTCAGTCGGCGTGGCGACCAGGTCATCACGCAAATCTACAAACTGACGCACGAAAACGCGAACAACCTGGTACCAGTACTGCGCCCGCTGATCAGCCCGAACAACACCATCAACGCGAACCCCGGCAACAACACGCTGGTCATCACCGACTACGCCGACAACCTGCAGCGCATTGGCAAAATCATCGCGGCGATGGACACGCCGGCTGCCGGCGATGTGGAAGTCATCACGCTGCAACACGCGGTGGCCAGCGACATCGCGGTGCTGGTGCA
>JAYUGJ010000038.1:0-21972 GCA_043738425.1 Burkholderiales bacterium | reverse complement strand
CCGATCAACATGCCGTAGTTGCGGCGGATGTAGTTGATGATCGATTCGTCGAACTTGTCGCCGCCGACCCGGATGCTGCCTTTGTAGACCATGCCGCCGAGCGAGATGACACCGACTTCGGTGGTGCCACCGCCAATGTCGACCACCATCGAGCCGGATGCTTCGGACACCGGCAACCCCGCACCAATGGCGGCGGCCATCGGTTCTTCAATCAGATACACCTCGCTGGCACCGGCACCGAGTGCCGACTCGCGAATCGCGCGGCGCTCGACTTGGGTGGAACCACACGGCACGCAAATGATGATGCGCGGACTGGGCCGCAGCACCGAGCGCGGATGCACCATGCGGATGAACTGCTTGAGCATTTGTTCGGTCACGGTGAAGTCGGCTATGACGCCGTCTTTCATCGGCCGAATGGCTTCGATGTTGCCGGGCACTTTGCCCAACATCGCCTTGGCTTCTGCGCCCACGGCCTGGATGGTTTTCTTGCCGTTGGGCCCGCCTTCGTGGCGGATGGCAACGACCGAGGGCTCGTCGAGCACGATGCCTTTGCCGCGCACGTAGATCAGCGTGTTGGCGGTGCCGAGATCGATGGCGAGGTCCGTCGAGAAGTAGCGACGAAAGGATCCGAACATAGTGTGTTTGCGGTGTGCTGCGTGGCTGCGTTGGTGATTACCGCGCCTCGCGTGGGACCGTCGTTTCCATGTGGTGGGGAAAAAAAACAAGCCCGAGCCGGGCGGTGTTGTCGCGGTTGTCTCGAGGGGCCTGGAGGTCCGCCGTGCGACTCAGACAGCGGGCCCGCGGGTACTGCATCAACAGCGTGTCCTCGGGCCGCACATTCAACTCGGATAATACTCGACGCTCCTGCGCAATCGTGGCCGATTTCGGCGCTGCGACGCACGCTAAACGACCGCTAAAGCGACCATATTGGCGACCGTATCGGCAGTCCGTTTACCGTTCCTCAGCGACCGCGCGTGCACGGTCACGCAAGCCATCCCGCAACCCGCCACGCAATCCTTCAACCCAGCGAATCTTCCATGGCCCTGACCCCCCACGACGTCGCCCGCATCGCCCACCTGGCGCGGCTGGAGTTGCAACCCGCCGAGCAGTCCGCGATGCTCAGCCAGCTCAATGCGTTTTTCTCCATCGTCGAGCAAATGAGCGCGGTCGATACGCGCGGCGTCGAGCCGCTGTACACGCCGCTGTCGGCAGTCAGCGAAGTCACGCTGCGGCTGCGCGACGATGTGGTAACCGAAAGCAACCAACGCGAGTTGAACCAACGCAGCGCGCCAGCGGTGGAAGACGGTTTGTTTCTGGTGCCGAGGGTGGTCGAATGAGCGTCGCATTGCACGACTTGGGTGTGGCGGCAATGGTGCAGGCGCTGGCCGCCAAGCAAACATCAAGCGTCGAGGTGACCACGCATTTGCTGGCGCGTGTCGAGGCGCACCGACATTTGGGCGCGTGGTTGTGTGTCGACGGCGATGCCGCGTTGGTGCAGGCGCGCCAGGCCGATGCCAGCCGCGCACGCGGCGACACCGCCGCATTGCTCGGCGTGCCGCTGGCGCACAAAGACATCTTCGTTACGCGCGACCTGCCGACCACCGCCGCATCAAAAATTTTGGCCGGCTACCGCAGCCCGTTTGATGCCACGGTGGTCGCTCGCCTGTCGTCGGCCGGCATGGTCACGCTGGGCAAGTTGAACTGCGATGAATTCGCGATGGGTTCGGGCAACGAGAACTCGGCCTACGGTGCGGTGAAAAACCCGTGGGATACCTCGCGCGTGCCGGGTGGTTCATCGGGCGGCTCGGCGGCGGCGGTGGCCGCGCGTTTGGTGCCTGCGGCCACCGGCACCGACACCGGTGGCTCGATACGCCAGCCCGCCAGCTTCACCGGCATCACCGGCATCAAGCCGACCTATGGCGTGTGTTCGCGCTTCGGCATGATCGCATTCGCGTCGAGTCTCGATCAGGCCGGGCCGATGGCGCGCAGCGCCGAAGACTGCGCGCTGCTGTTGGGTGCGATGGGCGGCTACGACGAGCGCGACTCGACCAGCGCGCAGCGCCTGCCGCAAAACTACGCCGCCGCAATGCGCACACCGCGCGCCGGTGCCACCGCCGCGCAGCCGTTGCAAGGCCTGCGCATCGGCTTGCCGAAAGAGTTTTTTCCGGCCGCGTTGAGTGCCGATGTCGACGGCGCGGTGCGCGCCGCCTTGCGCGAATTCGAACAACTCGGCGCGCGCTTGGTCGATGTGAGTTTGCCGCGCACCGAGTTGTCGATACCGGTCTACTACATCATCGCGCCGGCCGAGGCCAGCTCGAACCTGAACCGCTTCGACGGCGTGCGTTTCGGCCACCGCGCAGCGAAGTACACCGACCTGATGGACATGTACAAAAAAACCCGCGCCGAAGGGTTCGGTGCCGAAGTCAAACGCCGCATCATGATGGGCAGCTATGTGCTCAGCCACGGCTACTACGACGCCTATTACCTGCAAGCGCAAAAGCTGCGCCGCATGATTGCCGACGACTTCCAGGCGTGCTTCACCCAGTGCGACGTGATAGCCGGGCCGGTGGCACCGACGGTGGCCTGGAAGCTGGGCGGCCAAGGCGATGACCCGGTGGCCAGCTACCTCGCCGACATCTTTACCTTGCCGGCCAGCCTGGCGGGTTTGCCCGGCATGAGCGTGCCGGCCGGTTTTGCGACATCGGGCGAAGGCAAGGGCATGCCGGTCGGATTGCAGCTGATCGGCAACTACTTCGATGAAGGCGTCTTGCTGCATGCGGCGCATGCGTTCCAGCAGGCGACCGACTTTCATCTGCGCGCGCCGCCTGCGTGCGCCACCGGAGCTGCAGCATGACGAACGCGGCGCACACGCCACCGGCAAGCAAACTGATCCGCGGCTATGAGGTCGTGATCGGCCTGGAAACGCACACACAGCTGTCGACCCGCAGCAAAATTTTCAGCGGCTCATCCACCCAGTTCGGTGCCGAGCCGAACACGCAAGCGTCGCCGGTCGATTTGGCACTGCCCGGCAGCCTGCCGGTGATGAACCGCGGCGCAGTCGAGCGCGCGATTCAATTCGGTCTGGCAGTCGGCGCGACGGTGGCGCACCAATCCATATTTGCGCGCAAAAACTATTTCTATCCCGACCTGCCGAAGGGCTACCAGATCAGCCAGTACGAAACGCCGGTGGTGCAAGGCGGCGTGATCGAATTCTTCGTCGGTGACACGCCGCACCGCGTCAACCTGACGCGCGCGCACCTCGAAGAAGACGCCGGTAAATCGCTGCACGAAGACTACGCGGGGCAAACCGGCATCGACCTGAACCGCGCCGGCACGCCGCTGCTGGAAATCGTCTCCGAACCCGACATGCGCTCGAGCGCCGAAGCGGCCGAATACGCGAAGACGCTGCACGCGTTGGTGGTGTGGCTGGGGCTGTGCGACGGCAACATGCAAGAAGGCAGTTTTCGCTGCGATGCGAATGTGTCGGTACGCAAACCCGGCGCGCCATTCGGCACCCGCCGCGAAATCAAAAACCTGAACAGTTTCAAGTTTTTGCAGCAAGCCATCGATGTCGAAATTCAGTGGCAAATTGATTTGCTCGAAGACGGCGGCGCGGTGCAACAAGCCACCGTGCTGTTCAACCCGAACGCCAACGGCGGGCGCGGCGAAACACGTGCCATGCGCAGCAAGGAAGAAGCACACGATTACCGCTATTTCCCCGACCCCGATTTGCCGCCGCTGGTGATTGCGCCTAGCGCAATCGCGCTGGTGCGCGCGGCGATGCCCGAGCTGCCGCAGGCAGCAGCTGCGCGGTTTCAGCATGAGGACGGCCTGTCAGCCCACGACGCGCAGTCGATGACGCAAAGTCGCGCGTTCGCGCGCTACTACGAAGCGGTCAAGCGCGCGGGCGCACCGGCCAAGCTGGCGGCAAATTGGTTGATGGGCGAGATGTCGAGGCGACTGAACGCAGGCAATGTGTCGATCGACGTTTGCCCGATCTCGCCTGAGCAGTTGGCCGAACTATTGATCGAATTGGACGCGGGCCGGGTGCTCGCCAAGCAAGCCAGGCAGGTGTTCGATCATCTGTGGCCGGAGCACGCCGCCGCGTCACCGGCTGGCAACCAAGCCACCTTTGGCGCGGGCAGCGTGAACGCACTAACGCCAAGCGTTGCGCAGCTGATTCAGTCGCTCGGCCTGGCACCGATGGCCGACACCGGCGAGTTAGAGGCCATCGTCGACGCGCTGCTTGCGGTCAACGCCAAATCAGTCGAGGAGTACCGCGCGGGCAAAGAAAAAGCCTTCAACGCACTGGTCGGCCAGGCGATGAAGGCGACCAAAGGCAAGGCCGATCCGGCGCAAGTCACCGAGTTGCTGAAGAAAAAACTCGGCTGATCGTCGCGGGGAAGGGCATCGCGCAACAAGCATGCGCGCGCATCGAACAGCGCGCAAGCCGTGCGCTGTCGGCAGCTTCAATGGCGCCGTTTGCGCGCCGCGGCAGGTGCGGTGGCCGATGCGGATCCCGATGCTGGTGCAGCGGCTGCGGTGGCCGCATCGGCCGACAACATCGGCCCAAGCGAGCCGGGCACCGCACCGGCCCACAACGCGCGCAACCGAACCAATTCGGCGTCGAACGCAGCGTCGATGCGCAGTGTTTCCGATTGCTGGTTTTGCATCAGCTCGCGCTGTGCGCTGGCGGTGGCGTCGATGCCGTCGAGTTGCTGTTTCAACTTCGCCGGCATCGTGCGGCCTTTGTAGAACTCGGCCTCGTCGAGCAGCGGTTTGCGTTCAACGTCGAGCGACTCCAGGCGCTTTTGCGACAACTGCAAGGTGCGCCGCACGTCGTCGAGCGCGGCGGCGCGGGCCGTCTGGTGTGCCGCCTCGCTCGGGTAGCGGATGCGCAGGTTGCGGTCGCGGCGCACCGATTCCATTTCAGCCAATCGCTTTTTTCCCGCTGCGCGCTCGCGGGCGTCGAACTCGGCTTGTTCTTCCATCGACATTGCCGGTGGAACCACGCGTTTGGTCGAGCCGTCGGCATTCAACTGGCGCTGCTCACGGGTGCTGCATTCAGGGATAGGCCGGTCTGATGTCAGGCGTTTGCCAGCGGCGTCGGTGCAGGTGTAGATGGCCGCAGCCTGCGCTGCCATCGCACCGCAGGCCAGCCAGATCGACACCGCGGCGCGGCGACCCCACGCGGCCAACACAAGCTCAGACGCCATAACGTTCTCGGTAGGTGGAAACGCGCGCGGCATGCGCGCTCAGTGCGGGCGCATCGGTCGTGCGCAGCACCTGCAGCAAGTCAGTCAGCGTGGCGATGGCAGTGACGCGCAGGCCGAGCTGCTGCACCTGCTGCACCGCCGACCACGCGCTGTCGCCTTCGTTGTCAGTGGCTTTTTCTTGCCGATCGAGCGCAATCACCACCGCACTCGGCACGCCGCCAGCGGCTTCGATCAGCGCGATCGATTCACGCACCGAGGTGCCGGCCGAAATCACGTCATCGATAATTAAGACCTGACCCCGTATGGGTGCGCCGACCAGCGTGCCGCCTTCCCCGTGGTCTTTGGCTTCCTTGCGGTTGTAGGCGTACGGCACGTTCAAACCCAACCGCGCCAGTTCCACCGCCACTGCCGCGGCCAGCACGATGCCCTTGTAGGCGGGGCCGAACAGCATGTCGAAATGCAGCGCGCCGCAGGCCCGCGCCTGCTGCAAACGCCGTGCATAAAATTCGGCTAAGCGGCCGAGCTTGGTACCGTCATCAAACCCACCGGCGTTGAAAAAATACGGCGACTGGCGGCCTGCTTTGGTCGTGAACTCGCCGAACTTCAACACTCCCGCGTCGAGCGAAAACTTCACGAAGTCTTGCGCCAATGCGTCGGCCGGCGTGGCAGCGCTGGAAGCGTTGGCAGCGCTGCCAGCGGTAGTGTCGGCAGCTGCAGTTTTTGCGTCGACGCTCGGGCTCATCTGGAAAATCTTGTGCTGCGTTTGATCACGTTGAATTTGAATGGGGTTCGCTCTGCCGCAACCAAGGGTTTTGAGGCGTGGACCGCCGTCGGCGCGCCCGATTGTATGGGTGTGCAAGAGCTCAAAGCGCAGGCCGATGTGGTGGTCGGGCGCTTCGATCGGGTCGCAGGAATGGCGGGTCATTTCCACTACGCGCACGCCAAAGGCTACTCGGGCGTAGGCATCTACACGCGCCATGCGCCGAGCCACATCCGTAGCGGACTTGGCGATGCCGAGTTCGACGCCGAGGGCCGGTGGGTCGAAGCCTGTTTCGATGACCCGAGCCGCGCTGACTTCCCGAAATTCAGCGTCATCAGCTGCTACTTTCCGAGCGGCAGCAGCGGCGAAACTCGCCAACAAGCCAAGTTCAGATTCTTGGACCTCATCGCACCGCACCTGGCGCGGCTGAAGGCCGAGCGCGAGTTCGTGCTGATGGGCGACGTGAATATCGCGCACCGCGAGATCGACCTGAAAAACTGGAAAGGCAACCTGAAAAACAGCGGCTTTCTGCCCGAAGAACGCGCCTGGATGACGCAGCTGCTGAATGCCGAACAAGGCGTCGGTTTGGTCGACGTGTTTCGCACGCTCGACCCCGCGCCCGAGCGCTACACCTGGTGGAGCAACCGCGGCCAGGCCTGGGCCAACAACGTCGGCTGGCGCATCGACTACCAACTCGCCACACCCGGCATCGCAGCCCGCGCGCGGCACGCCCACATCCACCTCGAACCGCGCTTCAGCGACCACGCGCCGCTGACGATCGACTACGACTTCACGCTCTAGATCAGGAAGCACTCCATGACGCTCGACACCGTTGAATTTGAAACTTCCCCCAACCCCACCGCCAGCATCATCGTGCTGCACGGCTTGGGTGCCGATGGCAACGACTTCGTGCCGATTGCCGAGGCGCTGACGCTCGATGCGGTGGGTCCGGTGCGGTTTGTTTTTCCGCATGCGCCGGTGCAGCCGGTCACCATCAACGGCGGCGCGTCGATGCGGTCTTGGTACGACATCTTGCATGCCGATCTGGTGCGCCGTGAAGACGAAGCCGGCTTGCGCCAATCGCAGCGCGCGATCGAGGCGCTGATCGCCAACGAACGCCAGCGCGGCGTGGCGGCATCGCGCATCGTGTTGATGGGTTTTTCGCAGGGCTGCGCGATGACGCTGTTGACCGGCATGCGCCACACCGAGCGACTGGCCGGGCTGGTCGGTTTGTCGGGTTATCTGCCACTGGCCGAACTCACCGCCGCCGAACGCAGTGTGGTCAGCAGCGGCCTGCCGATTTTTCTGGCGCATGGACGTGACGACACGGTGGTGCCGTTGTCGCGTGCGCTGGCCTCACGCGACGCGCTGCAAGCCCTCGGCTGCGCAGTCGAGTGGCACGACTACCCGATGCCGCATTCGGTGTGCCCGCAAGAAGTGGCCGACCTGAACCGCTGGTTGTTGAAGGTGCTGGCCTGAGCGTCGAACGGCGCGAACAGAACTCAACGCGCGGTGCGCCGCCGGTCTTCGCTGCCATCGGACAAGCGCGGCGCGCTGGCGGCTTCGGCCGCGGTGCTCGACTTCGGCGGCTCGAATCGCTGACCCGGTTTGCCGGCTTTGTCGTACAGGCTTTGCACCGACGGGATGTTCGATTCCAGGTCTTTAATGCGCGTCTTGCCGGCCGGATGGGTGGACAGCCATTGCGGCGGCGCGCCTTTGCTGGCCACGCCCATTTTTTGCCACAGCGTGACGCCCGCACGTGGGTCGTAGCCGGCGCGCGCTGCCAGGTCCAAACCAATTTTGTCGGCTTCGGATTCGTCGTCGCGGCCGAACCGCAGCGTCAGCAACTTGCCGCCCATGCCGGCCAGGTAACGCCCACCGCCGCCGAGGCCCAGCAAGCTGGCACCGAGTTCGATCGCGCCTTGCGTGGCGGCGGTTTTGCCCATGCGTGCACGGGCATGTTCGCGCAGCGCGTGGGCAATTTCGTGGCCCATCACCTGGGCGACTTCGTCGTCGCTGAGTTGCAGCTGGTCGAGGATGCCGGAATAAAAAGCAATCTTGCCGCCCGGCATGCAAAACGCGTTGATCTGTTTGCTGCCGATCAGGTTGACTTCCCACTGCCAGCTGGCCGCGCGTGAGGTGCTTTTCAGGTTCGGCGAATTGCTGAACGGGATCAGCCGTTTGGCGATGGCGCGCAGGCGCACGACCTGCGGGTGGTCGTTCGGTGCCAGCGCTTTTTGGCTGGCCGCCTGTTGCAGCATTTCTTTGTACTGCTGGGTTGCGGCGCTTTCAATTTCTTCGGCCGGTACCAGCTTGGCCAGGCTGGAGCTGTCGTCGACTTGCACGCCCTCGCGTGCCCAGGCGGGAAATGCCAGCGCGGTGCCTGCCGCCAAGCTGCCGGCGAACGCCGCGCGGCCAAACAAGCGCCGTGCGTGCAGCGCACAGCCGCAGCCGTGGTGGTGCCAAAGCGCGGCTGCAGTGGCCGGGTCGGGTTCGAACTGCGCGCGGGGGTCGAAGTCAGTGGTCATGGAAATCCTGCGGGGGTGTGATCAAGCAAAAAATGAGGCGGCGTGGGTGGGCGGCGGGACGGCGGTGGGGCGGTGGGGCGGTTTTAGCCGGATGCGGGCGCGGCGTCCGGGCCCAGTTCGAGTTCACGCACCGCAGCGCGCAACCACCACAGCATGGCTAACGCCGGCAGCGCCAGCACCGTGGACACGATGAAAAACGTCGGCCAGCCGATGGCCTCGGTCAACACCCCGGCCAGCGGACCGACCCAGACCCGACCGATGGACGCAAAGGCCGACAGCAGCGCGTATTGCGTGGCCGAAAACCGGCGATTGCACAGGCTCATCAAAAACGCCACGAAGGCCGCGGTGCCCATGCCGCTGGACAGGTTCTCGATCGCGATCACCATCAACAAGCCGCCGTCGATGCCGGTGGCGTGTGCCAGCCTGACGAAACCCCAGTCGAACGCCGGCACCACCAAGCCCGGCAGCGCGCCTTTGCCGTGCACCGCCAGCCACCAAAAACCGAGGTTGCTGAGCATTTGCAGCAGGCCGAAAAACAGCAGCGCACGCCACAAGCCCAGCCGCAACATCAGCAGGCCGCCAACCAGCGCGCCGCCGATCGTCAGCCACAGCCCGATGACTTTGTTGACGACGCCGACCTCGGCCGGACTGAACGCCATCGCGGTCAGCAAAAACGGCGTCATCAGCGACCCGGCGAATGCGTCACCGAGTTTGTACAAAACGATGAAAGCCAAAAACGCCGCCGCGCCGGTCTGCGAAAAATAACTGTGCAAGCCGTTCAGCAGTGTGTCGAACTTGGCAGCCCGCGCGGCCCACATCGCCAGCGGCAAGGTGAACGCCAGACCCAGCAGCAGCGCCAGCAGGTTGGTCCACTTGCCCTGCAGGCCCGCTGCCATCGTGCTGTGCTCCCACCAGGGTGCCAGCACCGCGTGGGCTATGGCGGTGGCAAAACGCTCGCTGATGAGGTAGCCGACCGCCACCGCCACCACCAATGCGGCAAAACCCCACAGGTCGCGGCGCGCGGCACTGGCGGGTGCGGTTTCGGAGTCGGCGCGAATGCGCGGCAACGCCAGCGCCGACAGCACCGCTGCACCGGCCATCAGCGCGGCCATGAAGCGGTACACCGCAGGCCAGGTCCAGCTGCCCGGCCCGGTGGCGTTCGACGGGTCGACCCAAATCAACGCGATGCCGCCCGACAAGATCATGGCCAGCCGGTAGCCGAGCACATTGAGCGATGAGCCGAGGCCGCGTTCGCGCGGGTCGAGTAAATCGGTGCGATAGGCGTCGATCACCACATCTTGCGATGCCGCCACAAACGCCACCAACACCGCCAGCCACGCGAACGTGCGCAGCGCCTGCGTGGGCGAGGTGTTCGCCAACCAAAGCAGCGCACCCGCCAGCGCCAGCTGCGTGAGCACCAGCCAGCCGCGCCGTCTGCCCAGCCACGGCAGCTCGAAGCGGTCCATCAGCGGTGCCCATAAAAATTTGAAGGTGTAGGGCAGGCCGACCAAACTGAGAAAGCCGATGGTCGCCAAACCAATGCCCTCGACGCTGAGCCACGCCTGCATCGCCTGCCCCGTCAGCGCCAACGGCAACCCGGACGCGAAGCCCAAAAAAATCACCGCCGCCATGCGGTGCAGTGCCGCGAGTCGCGATGGTGCCGATTCGGCGGCAGCTGCGGTGGCGGTGGCCGTTGCGGTGGCTGTCGCAGTCGCAGTTGCAGTCGTGCGCGGCGCGCTTTCGGGTTCGACCCGGGTTGATATCGGCATGGCGAATTTTAGGGAGGCGATTCGTTGCGAGCGAGACCCGGCAGCTCGTCGCGCGTGGCGGTTGGGGCGGGCGCAGTTAACACTGTCAGCAGGGTTCGCGCCGGAAAAGTTCGTGCATCTGTTCCGGTTTTGGCTGCGTATGAAGTGGGTGCGCCCCGATTGCCGGTGCACGTTGCCGCCCTGCCACCCCACAGCCCCGCCCAAGGACCACACCATGAAGACACACCCGCACCCAGCGGCCTCGCTGGCCACCCGCCACGCCTGCCGGATGAAACCGTTCGCAGCGCTGTTCCTGATCGCGTTCGCTGCGACCAACGCGACGACCGCATCGGCTTCCAGCCACCGCGAAGCACCGTTCATCACCACCCAACCGAAAGTCGATGCAACCGACTTTTATATGTTCAACAGCTACGAAGGCGTGGCCGCCAACGGCAGTGGCGGGCGCGCCGGATTCGTCACGCTGATCGCCAACTACCTGCCACTGCAAGACCCGTACGGCGGGCCGAATTATTTTTCGCTCGACCCGAACGCGCTGTACGAAATTCACATCGACAACAACGGCGATGCGCGCGAAGACCTCACCTTCCAGTTCAAGTTCAAGAACACGCTGAAAGGCATCACGCTGCCGATTTTTGAGAAGAACGTGGCGATCCCGTTGATTCAAGCGGGCGCGGTGTCCGACCCGAAAGCGGCCGCGCTGAACCTGAACGAGAGCTACACCGTGAACCTGATTCGCGGTGACCGGCGCACCGGTGCGTCTGCCCCGTTGACCCATGCGGCCAGCGGCGCGGCGGTGTTCGACAAGCCGGTCGACAACATCGGCGGCAAGACCATTCCCGATTACCCGGGCTATGCCGCCAAGCACATTTACAGCGTCAACATACCCGGCTGCGCGGTGCCTGCGAAGCTGTTTGTCGGTCAGCGCAAAGACCCGTTTGCGGTCAACCTGGGCGTCATTTTCGATCTGGTGAATGCACCGCTCGGCGTCATCACCGACCCGACGCTGATCAATGCGGGTGCCGATGACCTGGCCGACAAGAACGTCACCACGCTGGCGTTGGAAGTGTCGGCCAGCTGCCTGGTCGCCGACGCCGGCAAGCCGGTCATCGGCGGCTGGACCACCGCCAGCCTGCGCCAGGGTCAATACCTGACCCCGAGCCCCGCCAAAGGCCACGGCACCACGGTGGTCGCCGGTGGCGCATGGACGCAGGTCTCGCGCCTGGGCATGCCGCTGGTCAATGAGGTGGTGATCGGGTTGCCCGACAAAGACCGCTTCAACAGCTCGAGCCCGAAAGACGACGGCCAGTTCGCCGACTACGTGACCAACCCGACGCTGCCGGCGTTGATCGAAGTCGCCTTCGGTCAGGCACCCGGTGCGTTGGCGCCGAAAAACCCGAGCCGCATCGATTTGGTCACCACGTTTTTGACCGGCATTGCCGGGGTGAACCAGTTGTCGACCGTGACGCCGTCGGAAATGCTGCGCCTGAACACCGCCATTGCTGCGGTGCCGTTCGCCAGCCAGAACCGGCTCGGCATCGTCGGCAACATCCTCGCTGGCGGCACCGACAACGCGGGCTACCCGAACGGGCGGCGTCCAAAAGACGACATCGTCGACATCTCGCTGGTCGCGGTGATGGGCGGCCTGTGCATGGCCAACGGCACCACCAATGCGCTGGGCTTCGGGCTGCCGTGCAACCCGAGCGCGGTGCCGTTGGGCGCGACCGCATTCAAGTTGCACGACGCGGTCGACCAGGCGGTGCGGCCGCTGCTCGGCGCGTTCCCGTACCTGACGACGCCGATTCCGGGCGCCCGATAAACCGCGTTCGACATGTCCAGCCCGCACGCCACCGCAGCGCGTGCAGGTTGTTTTTTCGACCCTTCGAGGAGCTTTCCATGACACTGAAAAACTGCTTTGCTTCTGCGGCGCTGATTGCCGCGCTGACTGCCGCGCTGGCACTGTCGGCCACCGCCGCACGCGCCGCCGACACCCGGCTGGTGCTCAATCCGCTGGGCCCCAGCCAATTCCTCAGCACCTTCACCCAAGCGGTCGACGGCTTGTTCATCGACAACTACACGTTCGATCCGGCCAGCTTCAGTGGTGTGGTTTCGGTCACGTTGAGCAGCAGCGGCGGGCCGGTGAGCTTTTTCACTGCCAGCCTGAACAACATCGACTTCAGCTTCGGGCCCAGCGGCCCGCTCGACGTCGTCACGTTTTCGGCGCCGGTGTTCGACGATGTGCCGTTGACGTTGACGGTATTCGGGTCGGTGCTCGATGACCTGGGCAACCTCGGCGGTGCAGGGTCCTACAGCGGCACCATCACTGCGGCCGCGGCCATTCCCGAGCCGCAAACCTATGCGCTGATGCTGGCTGGCTTGCTGGGCGTCGCATGGGCCGCACGCCGGCCGCGCAGCGCGCTGCGCCTGGCAGCCCAGTCGGCCACTTGAACGGTTGATGGCCACAGCAAGCGGTGCCGGGTCAGTGGCCTGGCACCGCTGGCGCAGGCAGCATGACCCGTGGCGTCGGCGGTGCATCGGGCAGGCGCCGCACAGGCATCCCCGAGAATCGGGCGATGACTGCTGTACCGCTGGCTTCGCCCCCGAGTTTTCCGACCACCGACTTTCGCGCCGCACTCGGCACCTTCGCCACCGGCGTGACGGTGATTACCGCATTCGATGAAAACGGCGCACCCGTCGGGCTGACCGCCAACTCGTTCAACTCGGTGTCGTTGGCACCGCCGCTGGTGCTGTGGAGCCTGTCGCAACGCGCCTCGACGATGCCGGCGTTCACCCGCGGCTCGCACTACGCCATCAACATCCTGGCAGCCGACCAGCGCGACATCGCCGAACGTTTTGCGCGCCGCGACGTAGACCGTTTTGGCGGCATCGCGATGCGGGTAGGTGCCAGCGGCGCGCCGATTCTCGACGGCGTGGTGGCGGTATTCGAATGCTTCAACCGCAGCCAATACCAAGAAGGCGACCACATCATCTTCGTCGGCGAAGTCGAGCACTGCGCCCGCCGCGAGGGTGCGCTGCCGCTGATCTATCACGGCGGGCGCTTCTATACAGAGCTACCGCTGTAGCGCGCCTTGTGCAGCCTGGCGCGTCTGGGGTAAGTGCCCGCTTCTGCGGTTGAATGCGCGTGGTAAAAATCCGCTCCCTTTACCTACCGGAGCATTCCATGAGCGTTGCAAAAGTCATTGAAGTCATAGGCAGCAGCAAAGTCAGTTTCGAAGACGCCATCAAGCAATCGGTTGCGCGCGCCAGCGACACCGTCAGCGACATCACCAGCGCCTGGGTCAAAGACCAAAGCGTGGTGGTCAGCAACGGCAAAGTGACCGAGTACCGCGTCGGCATGAAGTTGACTTTCGTGTTGAAAGCCAAACGCGCGGCCGCACCGAAAAAGAAGTAACTCGCTGGCGCTACACCGTCGTCGAGCTCGCCCGTGTGCGGCAAGCGTGGCGTACTTTTTCAACCGTCGCTGCGACGGTTTTTTTACGCCGCAGCGCGGGTTACTTTCGATTCGCCAATCGCGCGCTGTCGATATCGATGTAGCGCCAAAACTCGCGCATGAACGGGTGCCGTTGGTAGCCGCTGACCCACGGAAAGACCAGATCGGTGCCGATGCGGTGGGTGTGTACCTTCATCGGCATGTAGGCCACCAGCAGCTTGCTGGCTTGCTGCATCAGCGCCAGCCGCTCGGGCGTGTCGCCGAGCACGGTTTGCCGATCGTAGATTTCATTGAATGCGGGCAGGTCGAAAAACGCCAGGTTGCCTTCGCCTTTTTGCGGGCCGTAGCCGAGTGCCAAAAAGCCATCCGCATCGGGCGAGTTGGCGCTTTGGCCCAGGCCCCACATCATCACTTTGCCGGCGCGCGCGGCCTTCAGTTGTTCGGGCCATTTGCTGATCTTGAATTCGACTTTGAGCTGCACCGCGGTCATGTACTTTTTCCACAGCTCGTTCATCTGGCGCGCCGACTGGTCGGGTGAGGTGCTGTAGACCAGCGTCAGCGGCCGGCCGTCGGGTTGGTCGCGCCAGCCGTCGCCGTCTTTATCGACATAGCCGTACAAATCGAGCAGCGCTTTGGCGCGCGCCGGGTCGTACAAACTCATCTCCGATTTCCACTTCGCATCGAAGCCGAAGGTCATCGGCGGCAGCGTGCTTTCTGCGGCCACCGCCTGGTTGCGGCGCACCAGGCGGATTTCGGTTTGGGTGTCGTACGCCAAGGCCACCGCGCGGCGCAGCGCCACCTTGTCGGCGCTGTAGCCGCCGACCAGTGGGTCTTGCATGTTGAAGTAGGTGAACGAGATGTCCGAGCCCGGCGTGCGCAGCATCTGGATGCCACGCGCTGCGAGGTTCGGCGCAAGGCGGTTGTTCGGTATCGCGACGGTCGCAAATTCGGCCGGCAGCCGCTCGATCATGTCGTGCTCGGCATTCAAAAACGCCAGCCAGCGGGGCTGGGCTTCTTCGACCACCGAGACTTCGATGCGGTCGATCATCGGCAGTCGTCGGCCTTTCATTTTTGCGTACAGCGACTGCGCAGCCGGGTCATCGGCGGGCGGTTCGGCGACGTAGAACTGCGCGCGAAAATTCGGGTTGCGGGTCAGCACCATGCGCGACGAGCGCTGCCATTCGGTCAACTGGTACGGCCCGGTGCCCACCGGGTGTTCCATGATCTTGTCGCCATACGCCTCCACCACTTCGCGCGCCAACGCACCGCTGCCGGTGAAGTTGTTCATGAAGCGCGGGCTGGTTTTACCCAGCTTGATTTGGTAGGTGTAGCGGTCGAGCGTGCGCAGGCCGGAGATCTCGGTGTCGTAGTCGAACGGCGTGCGCGTGTCGATCGATTTTTTGCGCAGCGCTTCCAGGCCGATCACCTGCTCATCGGCCAGGCTCGGATAGGCCGGGCTTTTCCAGCGCGGATCAAAAATTCTCTTCAGTGAAAACACATAGTCGGCGGCGACCAGCTCACGCCGTTGGCCTTTGAACGCGGGGTCGTCGGCAAAGTAAGTGCCGGGCCGAATTTTCACCGTGTAGGTTTTGAAATCGGCCGATACGGTGGGCATCTCGGCGGCGGTTTGCAGCACCAGCTTGACCGGCCTGGCGAGGTAGTCGTAGGTCAGCGGCGACTCGATGATGTTGGCGATGACGGTGGCCGAATAGATGTCCGAGATTTGCACCGGATCGAAGCCGGTCTCGGCCACCGGGAAGGCGTAGCGGAAGACCTTGGGCGCAGCCGCGGCGCTGGTTTGCGCGCCGCAATCCGGTGCCGTGAAGCACAGCGCTGCGGGTACCAGCAACACGCCCATGAGCGAGCCCATTCGCGTTCCGATCAGCGAGCGCCATCGACCTGAATTCATCCCCCACGCTCCCAGCAAAATCGACCCGTATCGGGCGGTCGCAGTCTAGACTCGATGCGATGGCCGCTTACCTGTTGCGACGACTTTGGCAAACCATTCCGACGCTGGCCGGCGTGATCTTGTTGGTGTTTGTGCTGTTCAAATTTTTCGGCGGCGACCCGGCGGAAATTTTGGCGGGTCAGATCGCCAAGCCGGAGCAAATTGCGGCCATTCGCCAACAGCTCGGGCTCGACCAGCCGTGGTGGACGCAGCTGTGGATCTTCGTCAAACAGGTGCTCACGTTCGACTGGGGCCGCAGCTGGGCGACCAACGAATCGGTGGCCGATTTGTTCCTGACGCGCCTGCCCGCCACCCTCACGGTGATGGTGCCGATCCTGCTGCTCGAAGTCGTGTTGGCGATTCCGCTCGCGTTGGCGGTGGCAGTGGTGCGCGGCACGCTCACCGACCGGGCGGTGATGGTGTTGACCACGGTGGCGTTGTCGATCTCGTTCCTCGTTTACGTGATCGTCGGTCAATGGTTGTTTGCGTTCAAGCTGGGCTGGTTCCCGGTGCAGGGCTGGAGCAGCTCGCTGCTTACCAACCTGAGCACCTACGCACCGCTGCCGGTGCTGCTGGCGGTGGCGGTCAGCCTGGCTCCGCAAACGCGGCTGTACCGCAGTTTTTTTCTCGATGAGATCGACCAAGACTATGTGCGCACCGCGCGTGCCAAGGGCCTGACCGAGCGCGTTATCTTGCTGCGCCATGTGCTGCGCAACGCGCTGATTCCGATCCTCACCAGCATCGGCACCGGGCTGCCGGGCATCTTTGTCGGCTCGTTTTTGATCGAGGTGTTTTTCTCGATCCCGGGCCTGGGCCGTGAGGTGCTGTTGGCCGTCAACCGCAGCGATTACCCGGTGATTCAGGCCGTCACGGTGTACCTGGCGGCGATCACGATGCTGATCAATGTGCTGACCGATGTGTTGTACAAATTCGTCGACCCGCGGGTGGTGTTGAAGTGAGTGCGATCGCCGCAAAAACCGCTGCGGCGGCACCGACCAGCGCGCACGCCGACGGTGTGTGGGCATCGGCGTGGCGGCGCTTTCGCGGTGACCGTGTGGGGTTGACCTCGTTGGCCATCGTGCTGGCGTTTTTGCTGCTGATTGCACTGTCGGCGCTGGGGCTGGTGGCCAGCCAGTGGCAGCGCGAAGTCGGCGTGCCGTATGCCAACCCGAGCTGGCTGGGACCAACGCCGCCGTCGATGGCGTTGCAGCTGGATGAGGCCAAAGGCGCGCCGGTCGATTTGACCGATGTCGACCCGTTGGCGCCGCGCTACGCCGAATGGGCCGAGCGCGCATCGAAGCTCAAAGTCGATGACGCACCGCGCGCCGACACGCTGCCGCTGGGCGGTGACCGGCTCGGCCGCGATGTATTGGCCAAAGCCATCAAGGGCGCAGAGATTTCCATCTTCGTGGGCGTGCTGGCGGCGTTGCTGGCCACTGCGATCGGCACCGTGCTCGGCGCCGTCAGCGGCTTTTTAGGCGGCCGCATCGGTGACCTGCTGGAGTGGGTCTACAACGTGTTCACCTCGATCCCCGGCATCTTGCTGATCTTTGCGTTTGCAGCGGTGTTCGGCCGCGGCACCGGCACCGTCGTGCTGATCCTCGGGCTCAACGGTTGGACCGGTATTTACCGATTGGTGCGCGCCGAATTCTTGAAGCACCGCGTGCGTGATTACGTGCGCGCGGCCGAGGCCATCGGTGCCAGCGTCAGCGCGCGCATGTTCCGCCACATCCTGCCCAACATCAGCCATGTGGTGCTGGTGCAGTTGTCGATCGTGACGGTGGGCTTCATCAAGTCTGAAGTCATCTTGAGCTACCTCGGCCTGGGCGTGTCGGTCGATGCGGTGTCGTGGGGCACGATGCTGGCCGAGTCGCAGGTCGAATTGCTGCTCGGCAAATGGTGGCAGCTGGCGAGCGCCACGGTTTTCATGGCGGTGTTCGTGACGGCGTTTTCGCTGTTCACCGATGCGCTGCGCGATGCGCTCGACCCGAAGCTGCGGGGCTTGGAATGACGGCGGCCGCGTCTTCCATGGCGAGCGAGGCCGTGCCGCTTTTAACTTTGAATAATTTGCGGGTGTCGTTTCGCACCGGCACGCTCGCAGGCGCAGTGCAGCGCACGCAAGCGGTCGGTCGCACAGCGAATGGACCCACAAATGGACCCGCAAATGGAAGCGCGAACGGCCTGGCCGAAGGCGTCAGCTTCGAGGTGCCTGAAAACACCACGGTGGCGCTGGTCGGTGAATCGGGCTCGGGCAAAAGCGTGACCGCGATGTCGATCTTGAATTTGCTGCCCGACAACGCCGAGCGGCTGGGATCCATCCGCTGGCTGGGCCGCGATTTGTTGACCGCAACGCGGCGCGAACTGCAAGCGCTGCGCGGCAAGGAAATCGCCTGCGTGTTCCAAGACCCGATGTCGTCGCTGAACCCGGTGCTGACCGTCGGCCAGCAGTTGAGCGAGCCGTTGATTAAACACCTGGCACTGAGCGCGCGGCAGGCGATGGTTCGCGCTGAGGCGCTGCTCGCCGAGGTGGGCCTGCCCGAACCGAAGCGCCGGCTCGGTGCGTACCCGCACCAGCTGTCGGGTGGCCAACAGCAGCGCGTGATGATCGCGATGGCGTTGTCGTGCGAGCCTAAGCTGCTGATCGCCGATGAGCCCACCACCGCACTGGATGTGACGGTGCAGCGGCAGATCATGGAGTTGCTGGCCGGCATCAAGGAGCGCCACCGCATGAGCATGCTGTTCATCAGCCACGACCTCGGCGTGGTCGGTGAAATAGCCGATCGGGTGGTGGTGATGCGGCAGGGCACGGTGCGCGAACAAGGTGCCGTCGCTGATATTTTTTCCGCGCCGCAAGATGCCTACACCCGCGCGCTGTTGGCCTGCAGGCCCACGCTTGCGCGCACCGCGGCCCGTTTGATGGTGATCGACGAACACATCGTTGGTGGCGGCCGTACGGTGGCCCACCACATGGAGGCGTCCGCGTGCAAAGACCCGGCCGCGCCGATCGTGTTGGAAGCGCGTGCGTTGACCCAAAGCTTTTGGATTCCACGCGGGTGGTTCGGCCGCGGCGAATTCAAGGCGGTAGGCCGCGACGGCCGCGGCGTGACGTTTCAACTGCGGCGCGGCCACACGCTGGGCGTGGTGGGTGAATCAGGATCGGGCAAAACCACGCTCGGCCTGGCGCTGCTGCGCCTGCACGAAGCCAGCGGTGGACAGGTCGGCGGTACGGTGCGGTTCGACGGCCGGGACTTGCTGGCGTTGACCAAAAACCAGCTGCTGCCGGTGCGCCAGCGCTTGCAGGTGGTGTTTCAAAACCCGTACGCGAGCTTGAATCCGCGCTTCACGGTGGCGCAAACGCTGATCGAGCCGATGGCGATCCACGGTATGGGGTCAGGTGTCGAGGAGCGCGGAGAGCGGGCCCGTGCGCTGCTGCGCAAGGTGGGTCTGGACGACAGTGCGATGGCGCGCTACCCGCATGAGTTCTCGGGCGGCCAGCGGCAGCGCATCGCCATCGCCCGCTGCCTGACCTTGAACCCCGAGGTGCTGGTGCTCGACGAAGCCGTCAGCGCGCTCGATGTCAGTGTGCAGGCGCAGGTGTTGAATCTGCTGAAAGACCTGCAAGACGAATTGGGCCTGGCCTACGTCTTCATCAGCCACGACCTGGCAGTGGTGCGCTTCATGGCCGACGAGGTGCTGGTAATGAAAGACGGCGACGTCGTCGAGCAAGCCAGCGTCACACAAATTCTGGACGCGCCGCAGCAGGACTACACGCGGCGGTTGATCGGGGCCATCCCGCGCGGCTACCGGGGCACCGGTAGCGCGGCCGCCTGATTCCCGCGCGGCTACCGGGGCACCGGTAGCGCGGCGTGCTGACTACCGGGTGGGGGTGTGAATCAAAGCGGCGTGCGTTCGCTGTCCGGTGCCACGTAACCCGGATCGCCGGAGCGGCGGTTGTGCAGCTCGATCGGTCGGCGGCTCGGTTCGAGTTCGGAAAACAGCGACAACTGCAGCGGTTCGCCAACCCGCCTGAGCACCTGCGGCCGCTGGCCTGCCATGCCCGCGTCGGCACGCTGACGCTGCAGTCGCGCGTCGGCCAGCGCGCGGTAAGCCTGCGACGGCGGTTTGCCTGAAAGAAAGTCGGTGGCGCCCATGACTGCTGGCTCCGTGGGGTGAGGGGTGAATGAACCGTGCGGCGAGACTTGGCCGACGCAGCGCAGCTAATCGGAGTGCTCGACCGCCGACTCGATTTGTTCGCGTACTTTCAATGCGCCGCGCAGCAACAGCGCGGGGTCGATCTGGCCCTGCGGCGCAATCGTGTGGACGACTTCTTCCAGTGTCTCGGGGTCGGTCATCAGCGCGTGCGCTACCGCCGACAACACGCAGATCGATCGGCGCTGCACCTGCACTGGCAACTCACGGGTGGCGTTGACCACCACGTGGAATCGAACGCTGTGCACGGCTGCCGGTGCCAAGCCCCAGCTTTCGCACAGTGCTGCACCCAACGCGTCGTGGCTGACGCCGAATTCCTGGTGTTCCAGGAAAGCCAATTCTTCGTCGTTGGCTGCCATCGTGAGCAGCGGTTGGTAGCGTTTGGTGGCGTGGCGAAACAGCACCGCCTTGCCGCATTCTTCGAACAGTCCGGCCGAGTGTGCCGCCCACGGGTCGACACCAATCGCCGCGCCGATGCGCCCCATCAGCAGGCCGCGCACACCGGCGCGTTCCCACACCGGTGCCAACTCGGGTGTGCCGGGAAACACCGCGCGCAAGCCCATCTCGAACGTCACCGCAGCCACCTCGCGGGTGCCCAGATACGTGATCGCCTGGTGCACGCTTTGCACCCGACCCGACAAGCCGTACAGCGATGAGTTGACCGCTTTCAATACCGCCGAGGCCAGCGCCATGTCGGACTCGATCAGGGCGCTTACCTGCTGCAAATTCACTTCCTCTTCGGCCAGCAGCAACGACAACTTCACCAACGATTCCGGCTGGGCCGGGATGTCGATATTCAGCGTGCGCAGTTCGGGGTCAACAGACATGGGAGAGGCTTTCGGGCAGAGCGTGATCGCTGCGTCCATCGTAGGCAGCGCGGCGGCGCGCGGTGCACTGAACAGCGGTGCGACCACCGTGCTTATTGGCGATGGCGGTTGCGGTTGCGGTTGCGGTTACGCCGCAACCAGCAGGCGGTACGCATCCCAGCCGGTTTTGACAATCAGCGCGCTGACCACGCAGATGAACACACCGCGCACGAAACCGGCTCCGCGCCGCAGCGCCAGTTGGGTGCCGAGCATGCTGCCCGCCACATTGGCCACTGCCATGGTGGCGGCCAGATGCCACCAGACGTGGCCGCTGGCCGCAAACCACACCAGCGCGGCGAAGTTGGTTGCGGTGTTGAGCCACTTGGCGCTGGCGCTGGCGTGCAAAAAGTCGAAGCCGAGCAGCCGCACGAACAAGAAAACCAACAAGCTGCCGGTGCCGGGACCGAAAAAGCCGTCGTAGAAACCGAGCAGCACACCGATGGCGCTGGCACGCAGCGCTTGCGCCGGTCCTTGAAAACGCGGTGCGTGCTCGCGGCCCATTTCTTTATTCGCCAGCGTGTAGACCAACACGGCCAGCAGCATGGCCGGGAGTGCCAGTCGCAGGCCAGTCGGCGCGATCCGGGTGACTGCCCATGCGCCGACGAAGCTGCCCGACGCGGCGGCCAGCGCCGCTGGTATCAGCGCCGCCCACGGCAACTGCACCCGCCGCGCGTATTGCACCGTGGCCCAGCCGGTACCCCAAATCGCCGCACCCTTGTTGGTGCCGAGCAGCGTGGCCGGTGCCGCGGTCGGATAGACGCTGAACAGGGCGGGCACCAGCACCAGCCCGCCACCGCCGACGATGGCGTCGACCAAGCCGGCGAACAGCGACGCCAATGCGAGGGTGAAAATTTCGAACATGGGGCGATTCAACCCTTCAGTCCAGGCCGCTGCCAACGCCCGGGTGCCGCCTGAAAACAAAAAGGCGCCGGGTTGACCGGCGCCTTTTCATGTCGACTTCAACCGATGGTTCGGTTTTGTCTGTGCGATACCGGACGATGGGCCCCGTTCGCGCTTTTTGTCTCCTCATCACTCCCGCAGTAGGAAGACACCATGCAGGTGTTTCCACGCATAACTGAATTCTGGTTCGACCCAGGACCCCGCCGATGGGGGATATCCCGCGGCTGTTGCTTTGCGATCACGACGCAGTCGGTCATGTGCCGCGGCACCTTTTGCTGCGGCGGCGTTGGCGGCTGTGTCAGCGATTCACGCCGCGGGCAGCGACAGT
>JAYUGJ010000037.1:0-6592 GCA_043738425.1 Burkholderiales bacterium | reverse complement strand
CATCTCGGTCGCCGAGCGCATACCCGATGACCTGCTCGAGAGCATTCGTCGCAACCGCGGTGAGCTGCGGCTCAAATTCCGTCTCAAACCCGACGGCGTGCTGTTCGGCTGGGACATTGAACGCGCCGATGGCACCACCTCCAAGTTCGATATGCCGGGAGGTGATTTTTTAGATACGCATTACTAGCGCGCTGACGACATTCCAGTTGTGACGATGCCCGCACATGCTTATCCAACCCCCACCAGGGCGCGATGATTTGTCGAGCGTGTGCAAATTTTTCTTGGGGTACGACGACGTGGCCAATGGTCGAGCTTGGTATATGAATGGCATCGGCCGCAACGACCCCGACAGCGGCGTCAACGCCAACTCGCTCGACGAGTGCAACGTCAACTCGGGCAGGGCGCGGGTCGACTACATGCTGGGTCAACCGGACGAGTACGTTGAAGGCCGAGGCCTTGCCGCCGCGCTCTGCACTGACATCGTCAGCTTCAGCAACCGTTTAGCCGGCCGCGCCCTCCTCAAACTACGCAACGCCCAAGGCGCGGTCATTCGCAACAACATATTCACCGTCACAGGCGGCCTGCTGAATAAAGAGTTAGGCGACGGGTTCGGCAAAGCGTGCAGCCCAAGCGCCAGCCAAGCCGGCTACGCCATCAACCTGCCCGAGTCCACCAGCGTCACGCTGGAAGGCAACACCATCGAAGCCACCAAAGCGCTGGTCTGCAAAGGCGCCACCAGCAGCACGGTCGGGCGTGGGAATGTGGATAAATGATGCACGGCGCAGCGGTACAAAAAGTAAATACCTGACCCTATGTTGCGCAATAGCTTTTGTGCCACTGCCAAACCCGGTCGAACCGGGCCGTTCGACTGGTTCAGCACCGGCTGGTCGTTGTCCCGTGGTAGCGCAACCAAGCCCTTCGACAGGCCCGCTTCACTCGCGTCGACAGGCTCGCGGAGAACGGGTATGCGAACAGTATGTAGACCTGACCCCACGTCTACATCTGTGGGTCCACAGCTGGCAAGGTGCGGTCTATTGGCGGTGACGCAAGCCTTGCGTCGAGATTCCATGGACTGCAAAAAGGCCAGACCTGTTTTTGACGACCGGTATTTGACTGGCCGTTGTTTCGCGCTGCAGGCGGCGGCACGCTGCCTGCAGTTTTTTTGTTGAATAGAGGAAGTAACAATGTTCAAAAATAAAATACGCGGTGCGGTGGTCAAGGCGACGCCGTTGGCGCTGGCCGCAGGTCTGCTGCTGGCGGGTTGCGGTGGTGGCGGTTCGTCCACTTCATCGTCGGCGCCCGCGCCTGCACCCACGACGGGATCCAGTGGTTCCGTGGCGAGCCTGGGCATCACGCCCACGGGTATCGACGATTTTTGGGGTTACTCGGTACAAACGCTGGTCACCGCACGCGACAGCGCGGGTGCCACTGTTTCACCGCGTCCGGCGGTGACGCTTACCGCGGATGACGGGTCGGTGGTCAGTACCGACGCTGCGACCACCACCGTCAATCTATTGCGCCCCGGCAGCACCACGGTCACGGCGGCGGTGGGCAGTGTGCGTGCCTCCACGACAGTGAACGTGCGTGGCTTCGAGCGCCTGGCGCGCGGCACGTACGACACCATGTGTGCTGTAGCCGATGGGCGGCAGCGTATCTACTGTTGGGGTAGCTCCGGAACCCGCGACGCGGCGATGATTCCGACCGCAACCCTTGCCTTTCAATATGTGGCGCCTACGCCCATACCGCAAGGCGCTATTCCGCCTGGATCGTTGATCAAGAAGGTTGGCGTTTCAACCTTCAACATATGCGCGCTGACCGACGCTGGAGGTGTGTTTTGCTGGGGCAGCAATCTTCGCGGCGGGTTGGGTGTGAATTCGGCTGAGGTGGGCCGGCTTGCACCGACGGCACTGGCCGCTGGCGCGGTGCCAGCAGGCGTGCGTTTCGTCGACCTGACGATGACGTCGCTTGGCGGCTGCGTGACGGGTGACGACGGGCGGTTGTACTGTTGGGGTGACCACTCTTACATCCCGAATCCCACGTTGAGCAGCGCCGGTGCATCGCTGGCACCGGTGGCGACCGCGTTAGGCGAAATTGGGCCCGATGTGAAATTGGTGAAGGTCGCCGGTGGTGGGTTGTCAGGCTGCGTACTTGGCGATAACGGGCGTGCGTACTGCTGGAGCCAGGGCAGCAACACGCCAAAGTTGGTGTTGCAAGGCGCTGTACCGACCAATGTGAAGTTGGTTGATTTGCAGCAGTCCGATGACCGCACCTGCGCGCTGGCCGACAACGGGCAAATCTACTGCTGGGGAACCGGCTTCGGTTATCTGTTCGGTGGGGGGCTCAGCGGTTTTGTTTCCAAGGCACCGCCGACGTTAGTTGTCGACGGAGCCAAGCCGGCAGGCGTGAAGTTCACCGCGCTGTCGGTCGGCGGTCTTGCGACCGCCAGCTGCGCGGTGGCCGACGACGGTGCGCTGTACTGCTGGGGCAAGGGCTACCTGGGCAGCGCCGGCGACGGCAACGCACTTGACCATGAAGTGCCCACACCGGTGCGGGTGCTGGCAGGCGAGAAGGACGCCGCCTTCACCTGGACGCAAATCAATTGCGCCCAGTACGCCTGCACCGCGCTGGCCAGTGACCGCCGCATTTACAGCTGGGGCTCAAACCAGCAACGCATGCTTTCGCGTGAGGCCACGACAGAGCGCAGCGCAACGCCGCTGCTGGCAACGCGGCCAACGCGGCCGTAGTTGTTTATCGGCGGTGCCTGCGAGCGCATGCGCACCGGCTCACTGCCGGTGCGCATGTCGCGTGGTGGTGGGCAGCAATCAGGGCGACCTCGCAATCATCCGCAATTGCGAAGACTGGTTCCTCTAGTTTTGCGGACCCAACCAGCGCGCGACGACGCACCACTTTTGCGTCGGCACCGGCAGCAACCGTGCTGCCCAGTGGCGTCGCCCGATCGCGGCTGGCTGGTCGCCGAGGTGGTGCAGTGGAAGCGCCGGTGGTGCGACGCAAAGATGTTGGCGACACGCTCTCGATGTGCCGGTGATTGGCCACTGAATAGACAAGGAATAGCCAGTAGATAGCGACAGAGGGTTCGCGGCGCACCCGTCGGCCACCACGCGATATCCTCGAAACCGTGTTCCACGCTGACATTTCCGCGCGGCACTTACCGGAGTGACCTGCCCCATGAACGCTACCCATCACCCGCAAAGCGACGAGCCGATATCGGGGCACGCGCATCCGCTGCTCTACAACCTGGTGTACTGCAGTCGCGCGGCCCCCGGCATCGACGACGCTGCGGTGGCGCAGATCATTGCGACCTCGCGGCGGCGTAATCCGGAGCAGGGCATCACCGGGCTGCTGGTGTTTGGCAGCGGCATATTTTTTCAGTGGCTGGAAGGCCCGCGCGACAACGTGACGCGGCTGATGGCCACACTGAAAGCCGACCCCCGCCATGAAGACGTGGTGTCGTTGAGCGAGGTGGAAGAAGTCCGCGAGCGGCTGTTTCCCGATTGGGACATGGAGCTCGCCACCACCGCCGACATACGCGACGTGCTGGTCGATGCGCTGGACGAAGCCCGTGACGGCAAAAATGCCGATGCGTTGCGTGGGCTGCTACAGCAGCTTGATTCGGGTCAGATCAGTGGGTTGAAAACCGCGTGAACATCGCGTGAGAGCCGCATGAGCGCTAAATATGAGCCACATAAGAGCCACACGCGAGCCACACAACGGCCACACAAGAGCCGCATGAATGGGCGGCGGTTCGCCTGCCCATTCGCTTAGCTGCGATCTTTCGTTCGCACACCCAGCGTGCGCAGCAGCTTGTCGTATTCCAAGCGGGTCAACAGCACCTGCATGTCGCGTTGAATTTCAAGCAGCGATGCGGTAATCGACTCGAACGATGAGCCGAGGGTCGGCAGGCCGGGTTTAGGGCTGGAATCAGAAGGCGTGCTCATGGCGGCGACCGCAGAGTCGATGGTGGGCTCAGGGTCGCGCCTCGCGCTGCTGGCGTCAACCCCTCAATCAAGTGGTCTGCGCCTGCTTATCTATCGCGCGCCGTGCTGTTACCCATTCAGATGGTCCGCTCGGCTGACGGGCGGGTGCCGGGCCATGCGTGGCGCGGCACAATCGCGCGGAGATTTTCATGCTGCACAACGGGGCCCGCACGCGATGTACAAATTCAGATCGAAAGCCGATGGCGATGTGCTGATGTTGGCCGCCAACGGCGACCAGCTGCTGCGCCTGATCGGCAAAGAACCGGGTGCCCAGGGCATCATCGAAGTGGCGGCGATGCCGGCTGCGATTGCGGCGCTCGAACATGCCGTGGCGGTTGCCGAAGCGGCGCGCAAGCAAGCGGAAAAAGAAGCCGCCGCTGAAGGCCATCCGGCACCGTCGCACGAAACCGGCGTCAGCTTACGCCAGCGCGCCTGGCCGCTGCTGGAAATGCTCAAACGCAGCCACGCGGAAAACGCAGTGGTGGTGTGGGGCGTTTGAGCCGATGGAAATCACGACCCGCATCGTGGCTGTGCGTCATGGTGAAACCGCGTGGAATGTAGACACCCGCGTGCAAGGCAACCAAGACATTCCGCTCAACGCGACCGGCCGTTGGCAAGCCACCCGCATGGCCGAAGCGCTGGTCGATGAAGGCATTGCCGCGGTTTATTCCAGCGACCTGCTGCGTGCGTTGACGACCGCCGAATCACTGGGCGCGGCATTGGGTTTGCCAGTGGTCACCGACCAGCGGCTGCGGGAACGGGGCTTCGGCGTGTTCGAAAGCCACACCTTTGCCGAAGTCGAGGCGCGCTGGCCGGCGGAAGCGCGCCGCTGGACCCAGCGCGACCCCGAGTTCGCGCCCGAAGGCGGCGAGTCGCTGCGCGAGGTCTACGCGCGCAGCATCGCCACGGTGAACCAGTTGGCTGCCGCGCATGCCGGCCAGACCATTGCGGTGGTGGCGCACGGCGGCATCATGGATTGCTTTTACCGCGCGGCCAACCGCATCGACTTGCAGGCCAAGCGGGCCTGGCCACTCGGCAACGCCAGCATCAACCGGCTGCTGCACACCGGTCTCGGGCTCAGCTTGATAGGCTGGAGCGACACCCGGCACCTCGACCGCGACGCACTCGATGAGCTGCCTGACGCTGGGGCGCAGCGCGGGCTATAGACCTGGCCCTGGCCTCAAAGCTGGCCCAAAAGCTGTTCCTTAACCTGGCACGCCGAGCTGCTTGCATTGCCACGATCCGCACAGAATCGCGGCGATCTGCAACGGTTATTGAAAAAATCACTCGCCGAATAAATCGGCGACCGCGCTGCCCTTCGACGGTGTGACACCCAGGTGCTTGAACGCTGCCAGCGTGGCGATGCGGCCGCGTGGTGTGCGTTGCAGGTAGCCCTGCTGAATCAGGTACGGCTCAATCACATCTTCGATCGTGTCGCGCTCTTCACCGATTGCTGCGGCGACGTTGTCGAGGCCGACCGGGCCGCCGTCGAAGCGGTGGATCACCGCCTCCAGCAGCTTGCGGTCCATCACATCGAGCCCGTGCGGATCGACATCGAGCATCTTCAGCGCCAGGTCGGCCAGCGCTTTCGTGATGCGGCCGTCGCCTTTCACATCAGCGTAATCACGCACCCGCCGCAGCAGCCGGTTGGCCACCCGCGGCGTGCCGCGTGAGCGCCGTGCGATCTCGAATGCGCCTTCGGCATCGGTCGGCACTTTGAGCAAACCGGCCGAGCGATTGACGATGCGCGCCAACTCTTCCGGCGTATAGAACTCAAGCCTGGCCACGATGCCGAAACGGTCGCGCAGCGGGTTGGTCAACATGCCGGCCCGTGTCGTCGCACCGACCAGCGTGAACGGCTGCAAATCGAGTTTGATCGAGCGCGCCGCCGGGCCTTCGCCGATCATGATGTCGATCTGGTAGTCCTCCAGCGCGGGGTAGAGGATTTCCTCGACCACCGGGCTCAGCCGGTGAATCTCATCGATGAACAGCACGTCGTTGCGCTCGAGGTTGGTCAGGATCGCGGCCAGGTCTTTCGGCTTTTCCAGCACCGGCCCCGAGGTCTGCCGCAAGTTCACGCCGAGCTCGTTGGCGATGATGTGGCTCAGCGTGGTTTTGCCCAGCCCCGGCGGGCCGAACAGCAGCACGTGGTCCATCGCCTCGGAGCGCATTTTGGCCGCGCCGATGAAGATTTCCAACTGCTCGCGCGCCTTGCTCTGGCCCACGTAATCGGCCATGCCCTTGGGCCGCAAGGCACGTTCGATGGCTTCTTCGTTGGGTGAGCTGGGGGCGGCACTCAGCACACGCTGCGGGGCTTGAAAATCATCGGTCTGAATGCTCATGGCGCATTATGGGCACGCCGCTTTGGCATACTGCCCAGCCTTGCCACGCACTGTTCCGCCGTGCACGCGAGGCTGCTTTTTTTTCAGACCGCACGGAGCCGCCATGAAAACCATTTCCTTGTTCGCCGGCATCGCCTTGGGCCTGGCCTGCCTGGCCACCCAGGCGCAAGAATTCAAGCTCGGCCCGATCAACATCGCCCATCCCTATGCACGCGCCACGTCCAGCGGCCAGTCCATGGGCGGGGGCTTCCTGAA
>JAYUGJ010000036.1:0-2035 GCA_043738425.1 Burkholderiales bacterium | reverse complement strand
GATCGGCGCGTCGTTCGATGCTTCGAGCAGGTCTTCAATGGCCGGCAGCTCTTGCATCATGCGGCTCAGATCGACCGCGCTTTCGACCTCGCCGATCACGGTGGCGGCACTCGATTCGCTGCCCGCGTACGCCACTGCAATGCGGTTGGCAAGGGTGTCCGCCGGTTCGCGTTCGAGTGCATCGACGTCGTACAAGCGCAGCACTTCGGCCAGCGCCGATGGCGACACGGTTTCAGGGGCCCACAGCACCAGGCGGTCGCCTTCGTCTTCGAGCAAGACGGTGTGCGCCTTGGCGTAGGCGTAGGGCAGCGGGTGGCGGGTGGCCATGGCGGGGTCAGGTGTTTAAGGAAGGGGGGTCGGGTCGACCGGCACACGCGCGGGCAGAGGCACGGGCACGGCACCCGATGCCGGTACGGGCGCGGTGGCCGGCACCGACTCCAGGTCACGCGACGGCGATTTGTCGGGTGCGCTGCTCGATGCAGGCGGCCGGCTGGCCGCCGGTGCCAGCGGCTGGCTGGTGTCTTCTACCGCGCGCAGCGGCGGCAGCACCGGCACATTGCCGATCGGCATGAACGGGCTGGTCGGCAACTGCACGTTTTTTTGTTCACTGCGAATCATCTCGTAGCGGTCTACCGCGAACTGGTTCGAGGTGTGCGCGTCGCGCATCACCACCGGGCGCAAGAACACCATCTGGTTGGTCCGTTTTTTGGTACGGGTTTCGCTGCGAAACAGCGCGCCGACAAACGGTATGTCGCCCAGCAGCGGTACCTGCGATTTATCGACCGTGATCGAGTCTTCGATCAAACCGCCGAGCACGATGATTTGGCCGTCGTCGACCACCACTGTCGACTCGATGGATTTCTTGTTGGTCGTTGGCCCAGCGCTCGAGGTGCCTGGCGCAGTGCCGGACGCAAGCGATGACGATTCCTGGAACAGCGTCATGCGCACGGTGCCGTTTTCACCAATTTGCGGCCGTATGCGCAGCGTGATGCCGACGTCTTTGCGCTCGATGGTTTGGAACGGGCTGGTGGTCGAGTTGCCGCCGGTGTTGGTGAACTGACCAGTGATGAATGGCACGTTGCTGCCGACCACGATCTTGGCTTCTTCGTTGTCCAGCGTGACCAGGTTGGGTGTGGACACGATGTTGGTGTCGGCACGCGATTGCAAGGCCCGCGCAATGGCGGCCAGCCCGAACTTGCCACCGATGTTGCGCACCACGCCGATGTTGAAACCTTGCCCTACGCCTTTGAGCGCATCGATCGCCGAGGCCGATCCTTGGTTGTTCAGAATGCTGCCAGCACTGCCGAAGTTGGTGCCCGCGCCGCCAATGTATTGGCCGTTGACGTTGCCGATGGCCTGCCACTGGAAACCGAAGTCAGCCGAGTCGTCGCCGCTGACCTCGACGATCATGCTTTCGATATAGACCTGCGCGCGGCGCGCATCGAGCTGGTCGATCATGGCGCGCAGCTGGCGGTACATCGGCTCGGGCGCGGTGATGACCAGTGAGTTGGTCGCCGGGTCGGCCTGCACAAAGCCACCGGTCGACGGGCCGGCCGACTGCTGCACTGGCGCGGTGGCCTGTGGCGACGCACCAGAGGCGCTGCCACCCAACGCGTTTTGTGGCGACCCGATATTTTGCGCCGACGCCGAACTGCCCGACGAACCGCCCGATGACCCGCCGCTGCTGTAGGCCGCGCGCAGCACGGTGGCCAGCTTGGTGGCGTCGGCATTCTTCAGGTAGACGACCCAAATGTTGCTACCCGCGTTGCCCCCTTTGACCGGCTGGTCGAGCTTGTCGACCAGCGCGCGGATCGCTGCCATGCGTGCCGGGTTGGGCGCGCGTACCAGCAGCGAATTGCTGCGCGGGTCGATCAGCACCGACGCGTTGGTGGTGCCGCCGCCTTGCAGCGCACCGGCTGCCGATTCGGTGAGGCGTTGCACCAGCACCGCGATGTCGCTGGCCACCGCGTGTTGCAGCGTGATGACTTCCACATCGCCGGCAGCCGGCGTGTCCATCGCCGCGATGATTTTGCCA
>JAYUGJ010000035.1:0-1832 GCA_043738425.1 Burkholderiales bacterium | reverse complement strand
CCAGACGCGCCGTCGGCGTCGTGCAAGCCGTTCTCGGCCAACCGCAGCGGCATGGTGCTTGGGGAAGGCGCGGCGATGGTGGTGCTGGAGCCGTGGCAGGTCGCAAAGGCCAGGGGCGCTTTCATCCACGGTGAGGTGCTGGGCTACGGGCTGTGCACCGATAACAGTCACATCACCCGACCCGGCGTGGAAGGGCAGGCGGCCGCCATGCGCGCGGCTTTGCAGTCGGCGATGCTGGATGCGGGCGATGTCGACGCCATCAATGCCCACGGCACCGGCACGCTGGCCAACGATGCGGTCGAAACCGCGGCGATCAGGGCGGTGTTCGGTGATCGGGCACCACGCATCCCCGTCAGCGCAACCAAGGCCATGCACGGCCACCTGCTCGGCGCGGTGGGAGCGCTCGAGTGCGTGCTGTCGCTGTTGGCGATGCAGCACCGGGTGGCGTTGCCGACCATGCACCTGCAGACCGCCGATCCCGAGTGCGATCTGGACTACGTGCCGAACCAGGCGCGCGATGCCGTGGCAGTGCGGACCATGCTGTCCAACTCGTTCGCATTCGGCGGCACGAATGCGGTACTCGCGCTGCGCGCGGCACCGGGTTGACGCGGGCGATCAGGCGGTGGCGAGCAAGCCCTGCCGCTCCAGCGTCTGCATCAGTACCGCCTGGTTCTTCAGCACGAAGCCGTCGCGGGCCGCCGCCAGCCGTTCCAGCAGCCGATCGCAAGGCGGCGCCAGCGCGCTCTCGGTCCAGGTCAATGGTGCGCCGGATTCATGCGAGCGTGCGGCGTCGCGCACCAGGCGAAACAGCAACTCGTTGCTGGCGCGGGTGATGGCCCGCAGCGATTGCTCGTAGCGTGCCGCACCCCGCACGCCGCTGAACAGCCGCTTCATCACCGCCAATTCGTTCCAGGCCCAGTTGATCTTGGGTGACAGCGCCCGGTGCCCGTGAATCCAGCCGGCCACGTGCACCAGTCGGTTGATGTCCAGGTACAGGTCGCCGATCCGGTCGTCCAGGAAGGTGTAGTCAGGGTCGCAGACATCGCCTTTCAACCGCCCCTGTTCGGCCAGCGTCGTTTTGATCGGCGTTCCGTCGTAGGGCAGCATGCGGCAGAACACCGCCGCCGCACTGCCGTCGCCGACGATGTGTTCGAGGAAGGCCACGTTGTCGCGGATGGACTGGAAACTGGTGGACGGATCGAACATCATGAAGCCGAACTCGAACATCAGCCCGAGCTGCTTGAGCATCGCCACCGCCTCGAGGTTTTGCGCCACCTCGACGCCCTTGTTCAGCGTATCCAGCCCTTCCTCGCTGCCCGACTCCAGGCCCATGTAGACGAGGTACAGGCCTGCATCGCGCATCTCGGCAAACAGTTCGGGTTCCACCGCATCGGCGCGGCAGTTGATCTTCCAGACCACCTTGCCGGGCAGTTCGGCGCGGTGCAGTTCGGCGATCAGCTCGCGCGTCCAGCGCCGCCATGCCGCGCCGAAGACCGGGAAATCGTCGTCCTGGAACAGGAAGATGTTGATGCCACGCTCGTGGTGCAGCCCGTGCATCTCGTCCACCACCTGGCGCGGCTTGCGGATGCGCACCACCTTGCCCGGCACGGCCCGGTAGAAGGTGTGGATGGAGCAGAACGAGCAGGTGCGCGCGCAGCCGCGGCTGGCCAGCAGCGGGATCGCGCGCTGGCCGAGGATGGTCTCGGGTTCGTAGTCGCGATCGGGGTGGGGCAGGGTGTCCAGGTCGTGCACCAGATGGCGCATCGGATTGAACACCGCTTGCCCGGCGGCGTCGCGCAGCGCGATACCCTGGATGCCGCGCCAGTCGACCC
>JAYUGJ010000034.1:0-21816 GCA_043738425.1 Burkholderiales bacterium | reverse complement strand
GGTCAACATCAGTGACGCGACCGAGGCTGCGTTTTGCAGTGCGGTGCGGGTCACTTTGGTCGGGTCCAGGATGCCCATTTCGATCATGTCGCCGTAGGTTCCGTTGGCTGCGTTGTAGCCGTAGGTTCCCTTGCCAGCCAACACCGCGTTCACCACCACGCTCGGCTCTTCACCGGCGTTGGACACGATGATGCGCATCGGCTCTTCAATGGCGCGCAAGATCAGCTTGATGCCTGCGTCTTGATCGGCGTTGTCGCCCTTGATGACGCCAGCGGTTTGCTTGGCGCGCAACAGCGCCACGCCACCACCGGCCACGATGCCTTCTTCGACTGCGGCGCGCGTGGCATGCAGCGCGTCTTCCACGCGGGCTTTCTTTTCCTTCATTTCAACTTCAGTGGCTGCACCGACTTTGATCAGCGCCACACCGCCAGCCAACTTGGCCACGCGCTCTTGCAGCTTCTCGCGGTCGTAGTCGCTCGTGGCTTCTTCGATCTGCACGCGCACTTGCTTCACGCGCGCTTCGATGTCAGCCGCAGCACCCATGCCGTCGATGATGATGGTGTTTTCTTTGCCCACTTCCACACGCTTGGCTTGACCCAAATCGGCCAGCGTGACTTTCTCGAGCGTCAGGCCGACTTCTTCAGCAATCACCTTGCCGCCGGTCAGGATGGCGATGTCTTCGAGCATGGCTTTGCGGCGGTCGCCGAAGCCTGGGGCTTTGACAGCCACCACTTTCAAGATGCCGCGAATCGTGTTCACGACCAGCGTAGCCAAGGCTTCGCCTTCGACTTCTTCGGCCACGATCAACAGTGGCCGACCGGCTTTGGCAACCGCCTCGAGGGTCGGCAGCAGGTCGCGGATGTTGCTGATCTTTTTGTCGAACAACAGTACGAACGGATTTTCCAGAATCGACGATTGCTTTTCTGGGTTGTTGATGAAGTACGGGCTCAGGTAGCCGCGGTCGAACTGCATGCCTTCGACGACTTCGAGTTCGCTGTTGAGCGACTTGCCGTCTTCGACCGTGATGACGCCTTCTTTACCAACCTTGTCCATCGCTTCGGCAATGATGCGGCCGACTTCTTCGTCGCTGTTGGCAGAAATGGTGCCGACCTGGGCGATTTCCTTCGACGTGGTGGTGGGCTTCGACTGCTTTTTCAACTGCTCGACCAGCACGGTCACCGCCTTGTCGATGCCGCGCTTCAGGTCCATCGGGTTCATGCCCGCGGCCACGTACTTCATGCCTTCGCGCACGATGGCCTGGGCCAGCACGGTCGCGGTGGTGGTGCCGTCACCGGCGATGTCGCTGGTCTTGGAAGCCACTTCCTTGACCATCTGCGCGCCCATGTTTTGCAGCTTGTCTTTCAGCTCGATTTCCTTGGCGACCGACACACCGTCTTTGGTCACGGTCGGTGCGCCGAACGAACGCTCCAACACCACATTGCGACCCTTCGGGCCGAGGGTGACCTTGACCGCATTGGCCAGGATGTTCACACCTTCGACCATGCGAGCGCGGGCTTCGCCGCCGAAAATTACGTCTTTTGCTGCCATTTGAATTCTCCGAATCTGGGTGGATAACCGCTTTCGTTCACCGCTCAGTTGTCGGGAAAGAAAGCGTAGCGAGCGGCGGGCTGGCTAGGCGGACGGAGCGCAGACACCGGAACGTACTTGGGTACGTGAGGATGTCGAGCACCGCCCAACGACGCCAGCGCGTCGCGCAGTAGCTTTACTTCTCGACAACAGCGAAGAGATCTTCTTCGCGCATGACCAGCAACTCATCGCCGTCGACTTTGACGGTTTGGCCGCTGTACTTGCCAAACAAGACGCGGTCGCCGACCTTGACGCTGAGCGCCATCAGCTCGCCTTTGTCGTTGCGTTTGCCGTTGCCTACAGCCAGTACTTCGCCTTGGTCAGGCTTTTCGGCCGCGGCATCCGGAATGACGATGCCGGAGGCGGTTTTGGTTTCTTGTTCCATACGTTTAACGATCACGCGATCGTGCAGCGGACGAAGTTTCATGGCATCTCCTGAAGGGGTAAAAAAATGGGATGAACGGGGGTGACCAGCCGCGCGCCAGAAGAGCACCCATCAGGCGATTACGCCCAGGGCCATTGACGCCGCTGGAAAACAGGGCCCGAAGCCGTTAGCACTCAACGCATGCGAGTGCTAGCAAATCAAGTATAGGGTCTGCACTCGCGGTTTCAAGAGGCTGCAGATGCGTGCTCCACGTCGGGCACGGCAACCACTGCGTGCCTGCGGGCACCGGTGCTGCTGCGGTAATGCGCGGCGGCGGTTCAGTGCGGTGGTGGAGCGGTGTCGGGTTCGTCTGGGTCGGCCGGCGCAGCAGGCGACGCGACCCGGTAGGTTTCCGATGCCCAGGCACCGAAGTCGTTGCTTTTGCAGCGTGCGCTGCAAAAAGGTCGGCTCGCATTTGCGGGCGAATACACGCTGTCGCCACCGCAGGCCGGACAACGAACGATGCGTTCAGGCGGCTTCGGCGCAGTCACAGGCTTCTGTCGCAGCGCAACTCACGAACACAACGTCAGCTCGAAACTGCGGTCGCCGGTGTGGGGGCGCAGGCGGCCGTCGGTTTCTTGCTGCATCAGCCGCACCGACACCATCAGCCGGTGGCCGGTGATCTCAGGCACCAGGCCGCTCTGCGCGTCCAGTCGCACCCGCATCAGATGGTACGAACGGCCCGCCGGCAAGGTCTGCTGAAACTGCCCAGCCGGCGCGCTCACGCGCTGCGCTACGCCTGAGTCACGCAGCAACCCCAACAACAACGACAGCGACTCTGCCACCGGCAGCAATGGCGTGATCCAGCGCGAGATGTCGGCCCGGCGCTTGGCCGGGTCGTCTTTTTGCCATGCGTGGTACGACGGCAAATCGAATTCGCAGGTGCCGCCCGGAATGTGGATGCGGCTGCGGATGCCCATCAGCCATTCATTGGTGGTCAGCGCGTGGCCCGCTTTGCCTGTCAGTTGATTCAAACCGAGGTGCGCGTGGTCGATTTGTTCAACGATGCTGTCGAGCGCGGCTTCAGAAATCGACGGGTTACCGCGGTAACCGTTGAGCCGCGCTTTTTGCTGCTCGAGGTCTTTGAGCAGATCCGATTTCAGATCAGCCCGCGCGGCAACTTCCATGATTTCGAAGATGGTGGCGATGGCGTAATGGTGGTCAACCGCCTCGGACCGCGGCGCGAGTTGGCCGAGCCGGTCGAACAGGTGCTCGAGCCGCAGCATGGTGCGAATGCTTTCGTTGAACGGGTGCTCGTAGAGGATCAAAAGGGCGGTCTCTCGGTATGAAAAAAGCGCGGTGGCGTAGGCGAAATCGGCACCAGCGCGTGAATTGTTTCACAGCAGTTTGGGCCCGGCAGCGGCCTCGGCGCACCATGCGTGCCAGTGCTGCCTGACCAGCTTTGCCAGCTGCTCGAGCGAGATGCCGTCGTTCACGATCAGGTCGTCAGCCACCGCGCGCCGCTGGCTGCGAGTGGCCTGTGCCGCGATGACCGATTCGACCGCCGCCGCGGTCCAGCCCGCACGCTGTGTGACACGCGCGACTTGGGTTCGCGCGCTGCAGTCGATCACCACCACACGGTGCACTCGGCTGCGCCACACGCCGGATTCGACCAGCAGCGGAACGTCGAAAACGATGACGGTCGCGTCGCATTGCGCGGCAGCACGGCGTTCTGCCAGCGCCGAAATCATCGGGTGCAAAACGGTTTCCAGGCGGTGTCGGATGGTGCGGTTGTCGAACGCCATGCGGCGCATCAGTGCGCGATCGAGTGCGCCGTCGCTCGCAATGATGTGTTCACCGAACGCCAGTTGCAGCGCGGGTAGGGCGGCCCCGTCGATGCCAGTCAACTCGCGCGAAATCGCGTCGGTATCGATGACGACGGCACCAAGGGTGGCCAACATCGCCGCCACCGTGCTCTTGCCGCTGCCGATGCCACCGGTGAGTCCGATACGCAGTGGGCGATGTGTTGCGTGTGTCATGCCAGTTCGATGTCAGTGGACAGCGCGGCGCGTCGCTCAGCCGGGGTGTTGCGCGGTGCCGCGCAACTCAGTTCAGGCCCAACCCAGCCACGTCAGCAAACGCGGCGAGCCGATGAACAACACCGCCAAACCGGAGCCCGCGAGGAACGGGCCAAACGGCACATAACGCCCCTCGCGCAAGTTGCTGGTGAGCTTCATGCCGATACCCACCAGCGCACCGATCACCGAGGCCCCCAAGATGACTGGCAACACCATGGTGACACCCAACCATGCACCGAGTGCGGCGAGCAATTTGAAGTCGCCATAACCCATGCCTTCCTTGCCGGTCACCAGCTTGAACAACCAGTACACCGACCACAGCGACAGGTAACCAACCACCGCGCCCCACACCGCTGCCGACAGCGGCACCGTCAATCCGGCCAATGAGGCCAGCAGACCCGCCCACAACAACGGCAAGGTCAGGGTGTCGGGCAGCAGCGTGGTGTCCCAATCGATGCCGGCCAACGCAATCAAAACCGCCGCGAAGGCGCACCATGCCAGCGTCGACGCTTGCGCCCCGAAGCGCCAGGCAACAGCCGCAAAAACTGCGGCAGTGCCGATTTCAAACAACGGGTAGCGCGGTGAGATGGGCGCTTTGCACGCCGAACATTTGCCGCCGAGGCGCAGATAACTCAGCACCGGAATGTTTTCGTGCCACGCGATGGCGTGGCCGCACGACGGACAACGCGACCGGGGTGCCGAGAGGCTGATTTCGTCGGGCACTTCGGTGGTAATTCCCAACATGTCAGCGCTGTCGAGCTTCCAATCCCGATCGAGCATCAACGGCAGCCGATGAATCACGACATTCAAAAAGCTGCCAATGCACAGCCCCAGCAGTGCCAGTACCCAAGGCGAAAAAATCGCTTCAGCCGTCGCGGCGTCGAGCCCCAACATCAAACCACTTGGCCGAGCTTGAAAATAGGCAGGTACATCGACACCACGATGCCGCCGATCATCGTTCCCAGAATCACGATGATGAAAGGCTCCATCAAGCTAGACAGGCCCTTCACGGCTTCGTCGACCTCGTCTTCGTAGAACTCAGCGGCCTTGCCCAGCATCGCGTCGAGCGAGCCTGACTCTTCACCAATCGCGCACATCTGCAACACCATGTTGGGGAACACGCCGGTGGTTTGCATCGAGGTGGTCAGTGAGGCACCCGTCGAGACGTCTTTTTGAATGGCTTCGGTGGCTTCGGCAAACACCGCGTTGCCCGAAGCGCCGCCAACCGAGTCGAGCGCTTCAACCAACGGCACGCCTGCGGCGAACATCGTCGACAACGTGCGCGTCCAGCGTGCGATCGCTGACTTGTTGACCAAGTCGCCGAAAACCGGAACGCGCAGCAATATGCGGTCCATGGTTTTTTGCATCTTCTCGGACCGCTTCCACGATTCCAAAAAGAAATACACGCCACCGCCGATGAAACCAAAGATCGCCCACCAGTACTTGACGAAAAACTCGGACATCGCAATCACGATGAGCGTTGGCGCAGGAAGGTCTGCGCCAAATGACGAGAACACGTCTTTGAAGGCCGGAATCACAAAAATCATGATGACCGCCAGAACGATGAACGCGACCACCAACACCGCGATCGGGTAGATCAACGCGGACTTGATCTTGTTTTTGATCGCCATCGTTTTTTCTTGGTACATCGCCAATCGGTCTAGCAGTGCTTCCAAGATACCGCCGGCTTCGCCCGCCTCGACCAGGTTGCAGTACAGCGCGTCGAAAAACAGTGGATGTTTGCGAAACGCAGACGACAAACTGGTGCCGGTTTCGACATCTGAGCGGATATCGGTCAGCAGCTTGGTCAGACGTGGGTTGGGGCTGCCACGAGCCACGATGTCGAACGACTGAATCAGCGGCACACCGGCTCGCATCATGGTCGACAGCTGACGCGTGAAGATCGCGATGTCTTTTTGCTTGATGGCCTTGCCACCGCTGACCCGGCGCTTTTTGATCTTGGTGGTCAAGATGCCCTGGCGGCGCAAGCTGGCGCTGACCATGGCTTCGCCTCCGGCACGGATCTCACCGCGCACGATCTTGCCGTTTTTGTCCTTGCCCTCGTACTCAAAAACAATGTCTTTGGCACTTTTTGCGGCCATTGCAGTCGCCATATTTCCTCCGAACCTTTAGCCCGCTCGATGGGTTATCGACGCTTTTGCGGTTTTATTCACTAACGATCACTCGTTGGTACAACCAACCACTTCTTCGAGCGTGGTGACGCCGAGGCGAACCTTGACCAATCCCGACTGACGAAGGTTGCGCACGTTTTCTCTCTGTGCCTGGACAGCGATGTCGACCGCAGTCCCCTCGGTCAGGATGATTCGCTGAATCTCCTCGGTGATCGGCATCACCTGGTAGATGCCCACGCGCCCACGGTAGCCGTTGGTGCAAGCCGAGCAGCCAATGGCGCGGTACGGCTTCCACGTGCCGTCGATGTCCGCTTCCACAAAGCCTGCTTTCAACATCGCCTCACGCGGATACTCGGCCGGAGTTTTGCATGACTCGCACAGTTTGCGCGCCAGCCGTTGGGCCGTGATGATCAAGACGCTGGAGGCAATATTGAACGGTGCCACACCCATGTTCAACATACGCGTCAACGTGGTCGGGGCGTCGTTGGTATGCAGCGTGGACATCACCATGTGACCGGTTTGCGCGGCCTTGATAGCGATGTCGGCAGTTTCCAGGTCGCGAATTTCGCCGACCATGATCACGTCAGGATCCTGGCGCAGGAATGACTTCAGCGCGGTGGCGAAATTCATCCCCGCTTTGTCGTTCACATTGACTTGGTTGATGCCCGGCAAGTTGATTTCGGCGGGGTCTTCCACCGTCGAAATGTTGACGCCCGGCTGATTCAATATGTTCAAACAGGTGTACAGCGAAACCGTCTTGCCCGAGCCGGTAGGACCGGTCACCAGCACCATGCCGTAGGGCCGGTGGATGCATAAAAGCAATCGGTCGCGCTCGATCTTTTCGTAACCCAGCGCCTCGATACCGAGCTTGGCGCTGGATGCGTCCAAGATTCGAATCACGATTTTTTCGCCGAACAACGTAGGCAGCGTGCTGACCCGAAAGTCAATCGATTTGCTGCCGAATTTGAGCTTCATGCGGCCGTCTTGCGGCACCCGCTTTTCGGCGATATCCAAGCGCGAAATTACTTTGATGCGCGACGCCAGTTTGTCTTTGATGCCGATTGGTGGTTGCGTGATTTCGCGCAATTCACCGTCGACGCGAAAACGCACCCGGTAGTGGTATTCGTAGGGCTCAAAGTGCAAGTCGGACGCGCGTGCGTTGATCGCGTCAATCAGCATTTTTTGCAAAAAACGCACCACGGGTGCGTCTTCCACATCCTGGGCTTCGTCAGCCGCTTCGGGTGAGGTGACGTCATCGGTGACGTCGAACTCGAAGTCGCCTGACGACATTGCCTCCAACGCCTCGCTCGCGCTGGCTCCGTTGGCCTCAACAATTTTGGCGAGCTTGTCGTGCTCGACGATGACCCACTCGGGTGTCAACTGGGTGGCGAACTTGATCCGCTCCACCGCGTCCTGGTCGGTCGGGTCCGCGCCACCGATGAAAAGCCGGCTGCCGCGCTTGCCTAGCACCACGATTTGATAAGTCGATGCCAGCTTGGCGTCGATGATGTCGCGCGGCAGCTTTTGGTGATCCACCGCGTTCAGATCGAGCAACGGCAGCGCAAGTGCCATAGCCAGCGTGTGCGCAAGCTCAGCTGGCGACACGGTTCCGGCTGCGATCACCGCCGCCACGAAAGTGATCTTTTTTTCGCTGGCCGACTTGACGAGGCCGCCGGCCACTTTCTCGGTCAACTTGCCAGCATGGACGAGCACGCGCGCCGCGCCAGACAGCGCAGATTGCGGGACTTCAGCTAAGGTGTCTGCCATTCAATTTCCGGTGCAAAAGGGCACTTACGGGGACATTCGGTGAGATCAGCCCGCTGCGCCAACGACGCTGGGGCGGCAACTTCGGACCGTCTTACAGAGCTTGCTGAAATGGAAGAAAGCTGGAGGCAAGCATTGTTGGAAACGCAGTCCACCGTTGTTTCATCCGCACGGCAATGCGTACTTTTAGAGTTTCAATGCCAGCCGCCGTCGGCAATACGAAAAAAAGTCCGGGTTTTGTTGCCCAGTTCAGGGGTCTAAAGCACGGGCTGGAGTGGTCGATCGGTGTGCGTGCGATGACGGCTTAAAACGAGCGTTCCGTCAACGAGTCACTCAATTGCATCAACGCGTCGCGGTGGGCCGATGGCGGTAGTACGCCCAATGCCGCCTGGGCTTGGCGGGCCTGCTCGCAGGCGGCGTCGCGCGTTGCTTGAATCGCGCCGGTGTGCCGAACAATGTCGATGACTTCGAGAAATCGCTCGACTTCACCGTGCTGAATTGCTTGCCGGATGACCTGGCGTTGTGCGGCCGTGCCACGTTCCATGGCGAGCAGCAGCGGCAACGTCGGTTTGCCTTCGCGCAGATCGTCGCCTACGTTTTTGCCGAGTTCCGCGGTCGAACCTTCGTAGTCCAGCACGTCGTCGATCAATTGGAACGCCGTGCCGAGCGAGCGTCCGTAGTCGGCGCACGACTCCTCGACCGCAGGCGCAGCGTCAGCCAACACCGCACCGAGTCGCGCACTGGCTTCAAACAACTTCGCGGTCTTGAAACGAATAACTTTCAGGTATTCGGCGACGCTCAGGTCGGCATCGTGCATGTTCATCAACTGCAGCACTTCGCCCTCCGCGATCACGTTGGTCGCGTCCGACAGCACCTCCAACACGCGCATGCGGTTGACTGACACCATCATCTGAAAAGCGCGTGAGTAAATAAAGTCGCCGACCAAAATGCTCGCGGCGTTGCCGAACAGTGCACTGGCGGTTTTGCGGCCGCGACGCAACTCGGACTCGTCCACCACGTCGTCGTGCAACAAAGTAGCGGTGTGGATGAATTCAACAATCGCAGCAAGCTCGAATCTCTCCGGCCCCTGGAACCCGAGTGCATTCGCGAACAGCAAAACCAGTTGGGGTCTGATGCGCTTGCCGCCGGCGCCGGTGATGTAACCGGCAATTTGGTCAACAAGCGCCACCTCCGAGGTCAGGCGTTGCCGAATGATGGAATCGACCTGACCCATCTCTGCCTCGATCCCAATCGAGGATGCGGGACGAACTTGCGGTGTAGTGGGCAGTTCAACGCGCACGCTGGCAGCTTTCAATCATCATTTCCGAATTATAGAAATGTGATCCGACAGGTGGCGCGGTGGAAAAAGAGGCGTCTGTCTGGTGATCATGCTTGTGCGATCTCAGGATAGAATCACGGGCTGCGCCGGATGCGCTCGGCCGTCAGGGCCCCATACGAAATCATCAGAAAGGGCTGAAATGAACGCAGTCATCAAAACCGGCGGTAAGCAATACCGCGTAGTGACGGGCGAGAAGCTCAAAGTTGAACTTCTGGTCGCCAACGTCGGCGAACAAATCACCATTGACCAAGTTTTGGCAGTCGGTGCCGGTGCCGAGATGAAAATTGGATGCCCCTTGGTAGCCGGTGCCACCGTAACGGCCACGGTCATATCCCAAGGACGCCACGACAAGGTTCGCATTTTCAAGATGCGCCGTCGCAAGCATTATCAAAAGCGTCAGGGTCACCGCCAGTCGTTTACTGAAATCCAGATTAATGCGGTGAACGGTTGATCTACACATTGCTGTCGTCGGCACCAGCGCGGCACCTGCAGGCAATCAGCGGCTGATTAACAGCGCAAATTAGAGGGCTAGAATCATGGCACAGAAAAAGGGCGGCGGCTCGACGCGAAACGGGCGCGATTCGCAACCGAAAATGTTGGGTGTCAAAGTATTTGGCGGCCAAGCTATTCCAGCCGGATCCATCATCGTGCGCCAGCGCGGCACACAATTTCATCCGGGCGCAAACGTCGGTTTGGGTAAAGACCACACGCTGTTTGCGCTGACCGATGGCGAGGTCATTTTTTCGGTCAACGGGCCGAGGAATCGACGCACGGTCAGTGTCAAAACCATGTGAATATGGTTTCGAGCAAAAATCAGCCCCGGTTTGTCCGGGGTTTTTGCTTTCTGGAGCGCTTTCTTTTACCGACTCCGGGTTTGATCGACAGTATCTGAATGTGCGAAGGTCGCGCAGTTACAGGGTGGCTGATTGAGCCGCTCATCTTGCATCAACAAAACGGTTCGGCCTTTCCATGAAATTCGTAGACGAAGCAACCATTGATATCTGCGCAGGCGACGGCGGTAACGGCTGCATGAGCTTTCGACGCGAAAAATTCATTCCCTTCGGCGGCCCGAACGGTGGCGATGGTGGGCGGGGTGGCAGTGTGTTTGCGGTAGGGGATCAAAACCTCAACACACTGATCGACTTTCGCTACGCGCGCCGACATGAAGCGCGTCGCGGCGAGAACGGCCGGGGCTCCGATCAGTTTGGTGCCGCGTCTGAAGACATCGTTTTGCGCATGCCCATGGGCACGATCATCACCAACGTCGACACCGATCAGGTGCTGGCTGAATTGCTGGTTCCTGATGAAAAAGTGTTGCTCGCGAAAGGCGGCGACGGTGGTTTTGGCAACCTGCACTTCAAAACCAGTACCAACCGCGCGCCGCGGCAAAAAACGCCTGGCTGGCCCGGCGAGCAGCACAGGTTGCGCCTCGAGCTGCGGGTGCTCGCTGATGTCGGGCTGCTGGGCATGCCCAATGCGGGCAAGTCGACGTTGATCACTGCTATTTCGAATGCCAAGCCGAAGATCGCGGATTACCCGTTCACCACGTTGCACCCCAATCTCGGCGTAGTACGCGTGGCGCCAGAGAAAAGTTTTGTCGTCGCTGATATTCCCGGCTTGATAGAAGGCGCAGCCGAAGGCGCTGGGTTGGGGCACCTGTTTTTGCGGCATCTGCAACGCACCCATTTGCTGTTGCATTTAATTGATTTCGCACCGTTCGACCCGGAAGTCGATCCGGTGGCGCAGGCAAAAGCCATCGTGCGCGAGCTACAAAAATACGACGCGACGCTGTACGGAAAGCCGCGGTGGATTGTGCTCAACAAGCTAGACATGGTCGCGGACGCTGCGCGACAGGGCCGGGTTGCCGACTTCGTGAAGCGCTTGAAATGGAAGGGCCCGGTGTTCCAAATTTCTGCACTCACACGCGAAGGTTGCCAGCCGTTGATCCGAGCCATTTACGACCATGTCGCCAATCTCAAGAACGTGGTGCAGGTCGAACCCGACCCGCGGTTCGATCAGGGCGAGCCGGGTGCGAGTCCGCCATGAGCGAGGCCCTAAAAAACGCGCGCCGCATCGTCGTCAAAGTAGGTTCCAGTCTGGTGACCAACGAGGGGCGCGGGTTGGATGCGGGTGCCATCGACAACTGGTGCGGGCAACTTGCGACGTTGGCATCGCAAGGCCGCGAAGTCGTGATGGTGTCGAGTGGTGCGATTGCTGAAGGCATGACTCGGCTGGGCTGGCAGGTGCGCCCAACGCAATTGCACGAACTGCAGGCTGCTGCCGCCGTTGGGCAGATGGGCCTGGTGCAGATGTACGAATCGAAATTGCGTCAACACGACATCCGCAGTGCGCAGGTGTTGCTCACACATGCCGACCTGGCGGACCGGGAGCGCTATCTGAACGCCCGATCCACGTTGCTGACACTGCTTGCATTGCGTGTTGTTCCCGTTATCAACGAGAACGATACGGTCGTTAACGACGAAATCAAATTTGGCGACAACGATACGCTGGCAGCATTGGTTGCCAATTTGATCGAGGCAGACGCGCTGGTGATCCTTACCGATCAAGCCGGCCTGTATTCCACCGATCCCAGGAAAAGTTCCAACGCGGTATTGATACAAACCGCCATGGCGGGCGATTTGTCTTTAGAGCAAATGGCCGGCGGCGCGGGCAGCAGCGTCGGTCGAGGCGGGATGATCACGAAAGTGCATGCCGCCAAACGCGCGGCGAGCAGTGGGGCGAGCACAGTGATCGCATGGGGGCGCGAACCGAGTGTGTTGATTCGCTTGTGTGCCGGCGAAATGATTGGCACCGTACTGATTGCAAACACCCCAAAAATGGCCGCTCGAAAACAGTGGATGGTCGATCACCTTCAACTGCGCGGCGCAGTGGTAGTCGATGCAGGCGCAGTGTCTAAAGTGCGCGACGACGGAAAAAGCTTGCTGCCGGTCGGAATGATGGAAGTGCAGGGCGAATTTTTTCGCGGCGATGTCATTGCTGTGTTGGGCCCTGACGGAGCCGAAGTTGCACGCGGACTCGCCAACTACGCCAGCAGCGAAGCGCGGCTTATTGTTCGCAAATCGTCGCAAGAATTCGAAACGGTTCTTGGTTTTTCAGGCGAATCGGAAATGATCCACCGTGATAATATGGTTTTAATATAAAGCATTTTATTTTAAGTATTTTTTTAATAAAACTGAACCCAATTATCGTTATAAACAAACCATACGGATGTTATATTAAATCTGATCGATTTATTGGCCCGCCGTGACTTGTTGTGTTTGAGTGAAGTTCCGGCCGAATCGGTAAATATCTGGAAAGTTCGCTGAGCGCCATTTGATAAACATCGCGCTTAAAATCAATGACGATATCTAGTGGAATCCAGTATTCGTTCCAGCGCCATGCGTCAAACTCTGGGTGGTCCGTTGCCCTGAGATTCATATCGCTGTCTTTGCCGGTCAACTGCAGCAAGAACCATATTTGCTTTTGCCCGCGATAGTGCCCGCGTGCGTCACGCCGGATAAACCGCTCCGGCACCTCGTAGCGCATCCAATCTCTTGTGCGCGCCAGTACCTTCACGTGTTCCGACAATAATCCAACTTCTTCGTGTAATTCCCGGTACATCGCCTGCTCAGGCGTTTCGCCGTACTTAATCCCGCCTTGCGGGAATTGCCAAGAATGCGTTCGGAGTCGCTTACCCCAAAACACTTGGTTTCTATGGTTGAGCAGGACAATGCCGACGTTGGGTCTGAACCCCTCCCGGTCGAGCATAATCAACCCCAAAAAATTTACATTAACGCGATTATCACACCGCGGCCGCGGTGCGTACATCTTTCAATTGCATCGCCGACGCGATACGTCGGTTGCAAAACCCGCACTTTTTGAGCCTTCGGGGCCTTTTCGATGAAAGCTTCCCACTTTTTTGTTTCCACCCTCAAAGAGGCACCAACAGAAGCCGAAGTGGTCAGCCACAAGCTCATGCTGCGCGCTGGCTTCATCAAGCGACTCAGTGCGGGTATTTACAGCTACATGCCGATCGGATTGCGGGTTATCCGCAAGGTCGAAAACATAGTGCGCGAAGAAATGAACCGCGCGGGTGCACTTGAATTGCTGATGCCGTTGATTCAGCCCGCCGAGTTGTGGCGGGAAACGAATCGGTTCGAGAAAATGGGTCCGGAACTGCTGCGTATCAAGGACCGCCACGACCGCGACTTCGTGTTTCAGCCAACTTGCGAAGAAGTGATCACCGACATTGCTCGCCAGGAGCTGCGAAGCTACCGCGCACTGCCGAAGAACTTTTACCACATCCAGACCAAGTTTAGAGACGAACGGCGGCCTCGATTCGGCGTCATGCGCGGCCGCGAATTCACGATGAAGGACGCTTACTCGTTTGACCGTGATGTCGAATCTGCACTGCGCAGCTACGACGCGATGTACGCCGCGTATGTGCGGATCTTCAATCGCATGGGGCTGACGTTTCGCGCCGTAGCGGCAGACACCGGAGCGATTGGCGGCGACCGTTCGCACGAGTTTCAAGTCATTGCCGACACCGGCGAAGACGCCATCGCCTATTGCCCAGCCTCCGATTACGCTGCCAACGTCGAGCTGGCTGAAGCTGTGTCATTGATCGCCGACCGACAACTAGCGCGCAGCAGGTTGACCAAGACGCCGACGCCTGGCCAGGCTACCTGTGCCGACGTCACCGCGATGCTGGGCGTGCCGCTCGAAGCAAGCGTCAAGTCGCTGGTGCTTGCTTGCGGCGGGCCAAGTGCCGACCGTGCCGGCGGCGCCGACGGTGCCGAAATGCCGGTCACGCTGTGGCTGTTGTTGATTCGGGGCGACCACACGCTGAATGAAGTCAAGGTCGGCAAGTTGGCTGGTTTATCCGCAGGATTTCGGTTTGCGACTGCGCCAGAGATCGTTGCGCAATTCGGCTGCAAACCTGGCTACCTCGGGCCGGTTGGGGTACCTGCCCACGTCAAAGTGATCGCTGACCGGACGGTTGCTGCGATGAGCGATTTCGTCTGCGGAGCGAATGCCACCGACTTCCACCACACCGGTGTCAACTGGGGTCGTGATTTGCCCGAGCCTTACCTGGTGGCCGACATTCGCAATGTTGAGGCCAACGACCCATCGCCAGACGGCGCGGGCCCGTTGTCGATACAACGTGGCATCGAAGTGGGCCATGTGTTCTATCTCGGCACCAAGTACAGCGAGGCGATGAAGGCGACCTTCCTGGCGGAGGACGGCAAACCCAAACTGATCGAAATGGGCTGTTACGGCATCGGCATCACACGCATCCTCGGAGCCGCCGTCGAACAGTGCCACGATGACCGCGGCATGGTGTGGCCGGCATCGATCGCACCATTCCAGGTCGTCATTTGTCCTTTAGGTTACGACCGCTCTGCCGATGTCCAAACCACAGCGGATCAATTGCATGCGGATTTGCTAGCGCATGGAATCGATGTCATCTTGGACGAGCGTGGTGAGCGCCCGGGTGCGATGTTTGCTGACTGGGAACTGATCGGCGTGCCGCACCGGGTAGTGATCGGCGAGCGCAGCTTGAAGCAAGGAGCAGTTGAGTACCAAGGTCGACGCGACAGTGAGTCGGTTGCCGTGCCGCTGGCGGAAATTTTGAGTCTTCTACGAGGCAAGCTCGCGACATGAGCTATGTGACACTGAATCGGCGCGGGGTCTTACTGGCAGCAGCAGGCGTCGCTACGGCAGCCTTCGGGTTGAAAGCGCATGCCGGAACGCAGACCGAGGAGCCGCTGATAGATGCGGTGCGCACCGCGTTGTCGGCGGCTATCGCCGACATGGCACCGCCGAAACCCGCTTTCGATACGGCTGATCAACGTGCGGCATACCACCGCTGGTTGAACGCTGCCCACGAGCGGCTGAAAAAGCGCCAAGCTGACGCCGTGATGCGCATCGAATTCTTAGAAACGGTTTGGTATGAAAGCAAGCGCAAAGGACTGGATCCGACCTTGGTACTGGGGTTGATTCAAGTCGAAAGCGGTTTTCGAAAATACGCCATCAGCCACGCAGGCGCGCGCGGTTTCATGCAGGTGATGCCGTTTTGGGCGCGATTGATCGGCGACGGCAACCCCAGCTTGCTATTTCACATGCAGACCAATCTGCGTTTTGGCTGCGTCATCCTGCGGCACTATCTAGACATCGAGCGCGGCGACCAATTTTTGGCGCTGGGGCGGTACAACGGCAGCCGGGGCCGTGCTGAATATCCCAATATGGTCTTCGCTGCGCGCCAGCAATGGGATGTGCGCGCGGCGTGATTCGCACTCGCCGCACCGCGGCGTTGCCGCCACGGGATTGACCACCACAGCGCCGCCGACTGGCCTTACAAACCGGTCCAGGCTGTTGGCGTGGCGGTGTCTAAGCCGGCCAGGTCCAGCACCCGTTCGACCGTTTCATTGATCAAGTCATCGATGCTTTGCGGCCTGAGATAAAACGCCGGCAGCGGCGGAAAAATAATGCCACCCATCTCGGTGACCGCGACCATGTTGCGCAGGTGGGCTAGGTTGAATGGCGTTTCTCGCACCATCAGTACCAAACGCCGCCGTTCTTTCAGGGTGACATCGGCCGCCCGGGTCATCAGGTTGTCGGCATAACCGTGGGCCACCGCGGCCAGCGTCTTCATCGAGCAGGGCGCTATCACCATCGCGTGGGTCGCAAACGAGCCGCTGGCGATGCTTGCCCCGACGTCTGCCGGGTTGTGTGCGTGATCGGCCAACGCTTCCAGCGCTTTGCGGTCGAGGCCGAGTTCATGGTGCACGTTGAGCACACCCGAAGCGCTTGCGATCAGGTGGGTTTCGCAACCTAGCTCGCGGCAGCGCGCCAAAAGGCGCACCGCGTAGGCGGCACCGGTAGCTCCCGACACACCGACAACTACCCGAGGTCGTACGCCTGCGGAATGCGCCACGGAGTCGGTGCGCCTGTGGGGTCAGGTCTTAAGCCGAGAACAATGCCTTGAGCTCACCAGCCTCGTGCATCTCCGACATGATGTCTGAGCCGCCGACGAACTCGCCTTTGACATACAGCTGGGGAATGGTGGGCCAGTTGGCGTAATCCTTGATGCCTTGGCGTATGTCGTCGTCTTCCAGCACATTGACGGTTTTGATGTCGGTTGCGCCGCTGGCTTTCAACAATTGAATAGCGCGGCCTGAAAAACCGCACATCGGAAACTGCGCCGTGCCTTTCATGAAAAGTACCACCGCATTGCCTTTGACCAGGTCGTCGATTCGTTTTTGTACGTCATTCATGGTGTGTCTCCGCGGAGGCTTATCTCGAGAGGCGCGAGGTTACACGAGAACCCGCATTGGCCGTTGCAGCGGCAGTGGGGGCGGGTCAAAACGAATAAGACACGCCAATTTGTATCAGTGGCGACAACCGCAGGTCGCGCAGGAGGTCGTCGATGTTCGGTGCGCCGCCGCCTGCGCCTCGACCGAGCTTCACGTTCGACCGTGCGCTGACAGCCATCAAGCCAAAGTCTGCGCTGAAGCCCCAGCCAGCGCGGCCTGCGTGATCGGAGTAGCCCAAACCGACATATGGCACGGCAGTGAAGTCGCTGCCCGAGGTCAAACTTCCAGCGTCTGACCCGACCTGTCGGTATGCACTGGACAAACCGCTGGTGGCGCGGAACCCGCTTGCAACCGCCTGTGAGTTCGCGCCGCGCGGCACGGCATTGAAGTAGTAATCACCCAGCAGGCTGAGGTTGCGGTTCGATTGCCCCAACGCGTGGGTGGCGATGTTGTAGCCACTCAAAGTGCGCACGTCTTTCAGACTTGCCCCGCGTTCGATACGGGTTTGCCACTGGCCTGTCCACCAACCTTTTTCACTGGGGCTGAGCCCGGACCCTTCCAACGACCACGCCATGGCGCTGGCGCTGAGACCTACGCCCACACAAACCGCGCGCTGCAGAGAAGAACCGAATCGAATTCGCATGGTGGTGCTCCCTGAACCAATGCACTGCGACATATTGGTCGGCCGCATGCTACGTCGGTTAGGTCGGCTGCGACCGCCGAGCCGGTGCATTCCTGCACAGTGATTGCGGTTGCGCTAAGTGCCCTGCCACCTGCCCCCCGAGCAGCGCCCGTGGCCCGCGGCATCGAGCCGCGTTTGCACTGCGTCAAAGCCAGCGTGCTGCAAGCGCAGGCGAACGGTCGCAGCTTGCGTATGGCCGTGCTCCAGCAGCAGCCATCCGCGAGATTCCAGCCCACCGGATGCCCCATCGATGAGGGCGTGCAAGTCGGCCAAGCCGGAGTCGGCAGCCACCAAAGCGCACTGCGGCTCGTGCTGCAACGCAGCCAGATGCGCATCGCCTGCGGCGATGTACGGCGGGTTCGACAGCGCCAGGTGAAAGCGCTGCGCCGGCACCGCGGCCCACCAGTTGCCCTGGTGTACGTGGATCGCCAGGCCCAGCGCGTCGGCATTGCGTTGCGTGGTGTCGAGCGCGGGCGCGCTGGCGTCCACCGCTGCGACCACGGCGTTGGGGTGATGGTGCTTTACTGCCAAGCCAATCGCGCCGCTGCCACAGCCCAGGTCGACGACCTTCGGCATGGCCACTGCGGGCCACGCGCTGACCAACAACTCCAGCGCCCAATCGACCAACAGCTCGGTCTCGGGACGCGGCACCAGCACGGCGGGCCCAATTTCCAGGCGCAGGCCATAAAACTCTTTCTCACCGAGCAGGTAAGCGAGTGGCTCGTTGGCCGCGCGCCGATGCAGCCATTGCGCATAGCGCGCCGCCTGCGCAACCGTCATCTCGGCATCGTCGTGGGCGATCAGCCACGCACGGGTTTGGCGCAACAGCGCTGAGAGCATGAGCTGTGCGTCGAGGCGTTCGACACCGAGTTGCCTGGCCTGCATGAGCAAGGCCGCCACCGACTGCGCGCCCGTATCCGTCAAGTCGCTCATGTGCTGCCACTTTCCAGCAGCGCCAGCTGCTCGGCGGCGCTGGCCGCCTGCAGTGCAGTGATGACTTCATCGAGGTCACCGTCGACGATGGCCTGCAGCTTGTAAAGCGTCAGGTTGATGCGGTGGTCAGTCAGGCGGCCCTGCGGGAAGTGGTAGGTACGAATTCGATCGCTGCGGTCGCCGGTGCCGATCAGTCCTTTGCGTGTGGCAGCGTCTTTGGCCGTGCGTTCATTGCGGTCCTTGTCGCGCAGCCGGGCGGCCAGCACCGCCATCGCCTGGGCTTTGTTGCGGTGCTGCGAGCGGTCGTCCTGGCATTCGGCGACCAGTCCGGTCGGCAGGTGGGTAATACGGATTGCGCTGTCGGTTTTATTGACATGCTGGCCACCCGCGCCGCTGGCCCGAAACGTGTCTATGCGCAGCTCGGCCGGGTTCAATTGAATCTCCTCGGCCGCATCCATTTCAGGCAACACCGCGACCGTGCACGCGCTGGTGTGGATGCGCCCTTGGGTCTCGGTGGTGGGTACCCGCTGTACACGGTGTCCACCAGACTCGAACTTCAAATCGGCGTAAACGCGATCGCCTTCTATGTGCAGCACCACTTCTTTGTAGCCGCCCAAATCCGACATGCTTTGTGACATCACCTCGGTGCGCCAGCCGCGTCGCTCGGCGTGTCGTAGATACATGCGGGCAATGTCGGCGGCGAAAAGAGCCGATTCTTCGCCACCGGTTCCGGCGCGCACTTCGACATACGCATTGCGCTCATCGTCGGGGTCGCGTGGCAGCAAGGCAAATTGCAGCGTGTGGTGCAAGCGCGCGGTGTCGGCCGCGGCCGCGCTGATTTCCTCGCGCGCGAAGCCGGCCATGTCGGCATCGCCGTCGTTGCCTGCGCGCTCAAGAATGGCGTTGGCAGCCGCCGTATCCGATTCGCGCGCTTGAAACTGCCGAAACGTAGACACCACGGCGCCGACCTCGGCATGTTCACGCGTCAACGCGCGAAAGCGGTGCATGTCGATGGCCGACGCGGGGTCGGCCAACATCGCCTCCAACTCATGGAGCCGTAAGCCGAGGCGCTCGAACTGCTGCCGAAGTGCGTCTTTCATGGGGATGTGGGCGTTTGCCGTGGGGTGCCGCAAAGGGCGGCAGGCAACGTATTCGACATGGAACTTGCGCCTGCATCGCCCGCGATGGCGATGCGGTAGCTACAAGAAGAATGCGTCGTCGTCGTGGTCGCTCGTGCCGGGTGCGGCGGGCGCACTCGGCTTGTTGGCCACATGGCCCGTGCGCAGAAAAAGCCGCGATACGGTGTGTGTCAATTCGGCGCGGTGCTCACCGTCGCTGCTGTGCAACTCGACCATCGCGCCGTGCAGCATTTTCTGGGTCAGGCCGCGTGACATCGACTCGAGTACCGCGTCGATGTTCTCTCCTTTGGCCAGCAGTTTGCGGGCACGGGCAATTTCGCCAGTACGCCATTCGTCTGCTTGTGCGTGCAGCGCCTGAATCAACGGCACCGTGCCGCGCTGGCCCAGCCAGCTCACAAAGCTCTGCACGCCGCTTTCGATGATCGCCTCGGCTTGTTGCACGGCTGCCTGGCGCTTTTCACCAGCGACTTGCACCAAAGACGACAGATCGTCGACAGTGTACAAATAGACATCGGACAGCTGCGCGACTTCGGGTTCAATGTCGCGCGGCACGGCCAGGTCGACCATGAACATGGGCCGCCGCTTGCGCGACTTCAATGCACGCTCGACCGCGCCGAGCCCAATGATCGGCAGCGTGCTCGAGGTGCACGAAATCACCACGTCGAATTCGGCCAGGCGCTGGGGCAAATCGGCCAACGGAAGGGTTTCGGCATTGAACTTTTCGGCGAGTTTTTCGCCGCGTTCGCGGGTGCGATTGGCTACGGCCATGGCGCGCGGTTTTTTTGCAGCAAAGTGAGTCGCAACCAATTCCATCATCTCGCCGGCACCGACAAACAAGACTTTCAGCTGCGCCATATCTTCAAACAGTTGCGACGCCAACCGCACCGACGCGGCCGCCATGCTGATCGAATGGGAGCCAATTTCTGTCGACGTGCGCACCTCTTTGGCGACCGCAAACGAACGCTGGAACATCTGGTGCAAAGTGGCACCGAGCGTGCCGGCCGTATCGGCTTCGCGCACCGCTTGCTTCATTTGCCCGAGGATTTGCGGCTCGCCCAACACCATCGAGTCGAGGCCGCTGGCGACGCGAAACGCATGGCGCGCGGCGGCTTCGTTTTCCAACACGTACGCATGTTCGCGCAGCGCCGCGCCTGACATACCGCCGACGCCCGCCAGCCAATCGAAAGCGGGTGCCACCAAGCTGGCGTCAGCGCCAACGTACAGCTCGGTGCGGTTGCAGGTCGACACCAGTGCGGCCTCGGGTGCGCGCTGCAATTTTTCGCGAAACGCGCGCAGCGTCGGTGCCAGTTGTTCTGCCGAAAATGCGAAGCGACCACGCAGGTCCAGCGGCGCGGTGGCGTGGTTCAGTCCGAGGGTGAATACGGTCATGTCTATCAACTAGAGATGGCTCATCGAAGTAGGCGCAGTTTCCAAGTGTGTCATCTAAAATTTACAGCACCGGCCGCGACCTGGCCACCGCACATCCGCCCATCGACTAGCGGCACCGAGCGGTCCAGCGTGGCGTTGTAGAAAGCGTGCCGAATTCGTATGCACTTCGTTGACCTCGTCTGGCACCTTAGCAATTTTTCGGCACTCGCGTTGTTGTTAGGGACGATCAGCGCAGCCGTTGCGAAGTGGTGGTGGCGCGCAGATTTGCGCGGCACGTCATGGGCTCGGCTAAGCGGCCGCGCGGTAGCCGCGAGTTGGGTGGCCTGCGCAGCAGCGCTGGTCGCCACCGGCAGCGATGGGCACATGATTTCTTACGCAGCCATGGTGTGCGCATGCGCGGCGAGCATCGCCTGGTGCGCCCGCGGCGGCCGTTGACGGCGCAGCATCAAACCGCCACCGCACCGGTTTTGCATGGGTTGACCGTGCCGCGCAGCGAGTGTGGGTTCGCGTCGGTCACCGTCAGGTCGATCAACTGCCCAACCAGCCGCGCATCGCCTTTGAAATTAACTTTTCGATTGCACACCGTGCGGCCCATCAGCTCGTGTGCGTTTTTTCTTGAAGGCCCCTCGACCAGCACGCGCTGCGTGGTGCCGACCATCAGGCCGCTGATGCGCTGCACGTTGGTTTCGATAGCAGCTTGCAAATGCTGCAAGCGCTTGAGCTTGACGGCAGGCGCGGTGTCGTCGCGCAGCGTGGCGGCCGGTGTGCCTGGCCTTGGGCTGAATACAAAGCTGAAGCTGCTGTCGAAACCGACTTCATCGATGAGCGTCATCATCTTGGCGAAGTCGTCTTCGGTCTCACCCGGAAAACCAACGATGAAGTCGCTCGACAAGCTGAGCGCGGGCCGCACCGCGCGCAGTTTGCGCACCGTACTTTTGTATTCCATCGCGGTGTAGCCGCGCTTCATCGCCATCAACACGCGGTCGGCACCGTGCTGCACCGGCAGGTGCAGATGGCTCACCAGCTTGGGCACCTTCGCGTACACGTCGATCAGCCGCTGAGTGAATTCGTTAGGGTGGCTGGTGGTGTAGCG
>JAYUGJ010000033.1:0-6382 GCA_043738425.1 Burkholderiales bacterium | reverse complement strand
CAGCAGGCGGGGGGCGGGCATGGGGAACTCCGTGAAGTGGTGTGCGATGGTGGCGCAGTTTGCTCGCGGCCGCCACGCTTCGGAGGGCGTTGTTGTGGCCTGCCGACAGCTTTGAAACCAACGAAACGAACGAAGCGGGCGTGGTACCTGACGGCTCAGCCGCGAGGGTGATGCTGGGCGTGCAACGCCTTGAGGCGCTCACGCGCCACATGGGTGTAGATCTGCGTCGTCGACAGGTCGGCATGCCCCAAAAGGAGCTGCACGGCGCGCAGGTCCGCACCATGGTTGAGCAGATGCGTGGCGAAGGCGTGGCGCAGCGTGTGCGGCGACAACGGCACCCGCACTCCGCCCTGCACCGCGTGGTGTTTGATGAGCTTCCAAAACATTTGCCGCGTCATCGGCCCGCCGCGTGCAGTGACGAACAGCGCGTCGCTTTGCTGTCTTTTCAGAATGAGCGCGCGCGCGTCGGTTTGATAACGCAGCAGCCACGCGTGCGCTTCTTCGCCGAACGGCACCATGCGTTGCTTGGCACCTTTGCCGGTGACGTGCAGCGCGCCTTCAGTCAACCCCAGGTGCACGGTTTTCAGCGTGACCAGTTCACTCACACGCAGGCCACTGGCGTACATCAACTCGAGCATGGTGCGGTCGCGCAGACCCAGTGGCGTGGCCACATCGGGGGCGGCCAGCAGCGCTTCTACCTGGGCTTCGCTCAACACGGTGGGTACGCGCGGCGGCTGTTTTGCGGCGAGCAATTTCAACGTCGGGTCAACCAGCAGCAGCTGTTCGCGCAGCGCCCACCGAAAGTAGCGTTTGAACACCGTCAGCCGGCGGTTGGCGCTGCTGGCTTTGCTGCCGGCGTGCCGCGCCACCGCGTAGGCACGCAAGTGGCTTTCGGTGGTGTGGTTCAACGCCGCATCGGGCTCGCCGGCCAGCCACTGCGCATACAGCGTCAGGTCGCGCCGGTAGGCGGCCAGCGTGTTGACCGACAAACCGTCTTCGATCCATGCGGCATCGATGAAGCGGTCGATGGCGGCGGCGCTGGTCGCGCTGTTGGCGGCGGCGTTGGGCGCGGCGCGGGTGGCGGGGTCGCTGGTCGCACGCGCGCTGCGCACCGGTTCGCGGTTCGGCGTGTTGCGATTCACGAGGTCGTCGGTCGCAAGGTCCGAACGCGCAGGTTCGCGATCCTCCGGGTTGCTGTTCACACGCGTTGCCATCGCTCCATTTTCTATCCCGCCGGTAGAACGCGCTGGCACACTGGCGGGTTATGTCCAACGCGTTGGTGCTGCTGCCTGATTTACTGTTGATCGCCCTCGGCTGCGTGCTGTGCCGCGCCACCGCACTGAACCGGCCGGTGTGGGATGTGGTCGAGCGGCTGACTTACCACTTGCTGTTTCCGGTGCTGCTGTTCACCTCGATCATCAGCAGCCCGCTGCAACTGGCGCATGCCGCAAATTTGGCGGCAGTGGGCGTGGGCACGGTGGTCAGCGGCATTGCGTTGGCTTACGCGATCAAGCGCTGGCCCGGGGTCGATGCGCGGTTGCACGCGTCGGGCGCGCAAACCGCGTTTCGCTTCAACTCATTCATCGCGCTGGCGCTGGCTGAACGCTTGGGCGGCCAGGCTGCGCTGGCATCGATGGCGCTGTTGATTGCGCTGTGCGTGCCGATTTGCAATGTGGCGGCGGTGTGGCCGTTGGCGCGCCATGGCGGCCACCACTACGGCCGCGAGCTGCTGCGCAACCCGTTGATTTTGGGCACCGTGGCGGGTTTGCTTTGCAACCTGGCGGGCCTGAAGTTGCCAGATGCCATCGGCACCGCCATGCACCGCATCGGTTTGGCCGCGATACCGCTGGGGCTGATGTCGGTAGGTGCCGGTTTGCAGCTCGGTGGCTTGCAAGCCGCGCCCACATTGGCCGCGGCGTTGCTCGGCATACGGCACCTGGCGCTGCCGTGGGTTGCCTTGGGTTTGTCAGTGGGGCTGCAGCTGCCGCCTGACCAGCAAGCGGTGGCGGTTGGCTTTGCATCGCTGCCCACCGCATCGAGCGCGTATGTGTTGGCCACCCGCATGGGCGGTCACGGCCCGTTTGTGGCGGGGCTGGTCACGGTGTCTACCTTGATGGGCATGGCGAGCGTGCCGCTGTGGTTGGCGGTGGCCGCGCGTTGGTGAATTTCAGGTTGCGAGCGCCCACGCGATGTGTTCGCGTACCAACTCGCTGGCGTCGGCATGCGCCGCGTTCAGAGCCGCTCGAATTTCACTCTCTTGCCCTGCCCGTGCCCGTGCCAGAGCCGGAGCCGGAGCCGGGGCGACGGTTAGGGTCCGGGGCGGCGTGTCACCGCGGTCGCCCGGCGTTGCACTCACCCCTGCCCCTTCCCAGAGGGAACCGGAGTGATCCGCGGCCCGCAATGCATTGCCCAGCGCGACGGCCAGGTTGCGCCGCCAGCGTTCGTAGCCGACGCGGCGGATAGCGCTGCCCTCGGTGTGGCGCAAAAAATCGCTTGCATTCCAACGCCACAATTCAAGCAGCGTGGGCTCGGCCAGCGCCGGGCGCACATCGAAATCGGGCAGCTTGCTGCGCTGCGCATATTTGTTCCACGGGCACACCAGCTGGCAGTCATCACAGCCGTAGATTCGGTTGCCGATGGCCGCGCGAAACTCCAGTGGTATCGGCCCCGCATGCTCGATCGTCAGGTAGCTGATGCAGCGCCGCGCATCGACCCGATAGGGCGCCACGATGGCCTGCGTCGGGCAGACATCGATGCACGCGCTGCAGCTGCCGCAGTGGTCGGTGACGGCGGGAGTGACCGGCAGTGCCAGGTCTATAAAAATCTCACCCAAAAAAAACATCGAGCCGGCTTCGCGGTGCAGCGCCAGCGTGTGCTTGCCGCGCCAGCCGGTGCCGCTGCGGCGGGCCAACTCGACTTCGAGCACTGGCGCCGAATCGGTGAATACGCGGTGGCCGAACGGGCCCACGGCGGCGGCGATTCGATCGGCCAGGGTTTGCAGTCGGCGGCGCAATACCTTGTGGTAGTCGCGGCCTCGGGCATACACCGACACCGTAGCTGCAGCCGGATTCTTCAATCGCGTCCATTCGATCGATTGCCATTCGCCAGCCGCTCCCGCGCCCGCACCCGCACCCACACCCACACCCACACCCGAATTGGCAATCGCATCCGCAACCGCAGCCGCACGCTGGCCATCGCCGCGCGCTGCGGGCAGGTAATCCATTCGCGCAGTCAACACCCGCAGCGTGCCCGGCACCAGTTCGGCTGGCCGCGCACGCTTCAATCCGTGGCGCACCATGTAGTCCATCGAACCGTGAAAACCGGCGGCCCACCACGCTTCGAGCCCCGGCTCGGCGCTGGCCAGGTCGACACCCGCCACACCGATCTGGGAAAATCCGAGTTCGGTGGCCCATGCCTGTATGCGCGGCCACCACACTTCAGCGTTCCTATCTAGCTTCGCACCGTCGGCTGTATCCATGCCCATTCACCTTTTGTTGCCACTCCATCTTTGCCTGCCAGGCCACCTTTCGGCATGCCGGTATTAGAAACGCGCAGCCTGCAATGGGCTGATGAAGCGGCCTGCGCCGATGCGGCCCGCCGCCTCGCCGTGCGGGCTGAATTGCGCGACGCGTATGTCGAACTGCACGGCACGCTGGGCGCGGGAAAAACCACTTTTGTGCGCCACCTGCTGCGCGCGTTGGGCGTCACCGGCAACATCAAAAGCCCGACCTACGCGGTGTTGGAACCGTATGCGTTGGGCGGTCTGCATGGGGCAGCGTTCGATATTTGGCACTTCGACTTTTACCGTTTCAACGACCCGCAAGAATTCGAAGACGCCGGTTTCCGCGAGGTGTTTGCCAGCCCCGGTTTGAAACTCGCCGAATGGGCCGAGCGCGCCGAGCCGCTGTTGCCGCCGTTTGATTTGCGCATTGCGCTGGCGCTGCCCGACACCTTGATCGACGACCAGCCCGAACGTGCCGACACCCGGCGGCTGGTGACCTTCGAGGCCGGCACGCCGCGCGGCGTGGCGCTGTTGCCATGACGCAGCGCACCGCGATGAATCGCCGGCAAGCCGAACGCCGACGCGCGCTCCAACGCATCGGCGCGGGCAGCGTCGTGTGGTCGCTGGGCGCGGCTGATATCGCGTGGGGTGCGGCCATCGTGGCGGTGCGCATGTGGCCCGCAGCCGACTACACCCGCGTCACGATCGAGTCCGACAGCGCGCTGTCGGCCCAGCATTTTTTGGCCGACAACCCGCCGCGCCTGGTCATCGATGTCGACGGTCTCGACCTGAGCCCGCAGCTGCGCGAGCTGGTCGGCAAGGTGCTGCCCGATGACCCGTTTATTGCCGGTGTGCGGTTCGGCCAGTTCCAGCCGCGCGTGGTGCGCCTGGTGATCGACCTGAAACAACCGATCAGGCCGCAGCTGTTTGCGCTGGTGCCGGTGGTGGCTTACCAGCACCGGCTGGTGTTTGATTTGTACCCGACGCAAGAACGCGATTTGTTGCTGGCGATGATCGAAGAAAAGGCGTTAGCCGACACGACGCGGGCAGCGCAGGCCGCAAAACCTGCGCCAGCCACGCGTCCAGCCGGCGACGCGCTGGGTGACTTCATCGGCCGGATCGACTCGCCCGCGGGCGCGGCATCGGCAGCCGGCGCAACCGTCGCCACGGGTGCCGCTGCGGCAGGTGCGGGTTCGGCCGCGGGTTCGCCTCCCGCGTCAGCCACCGCAGCCGCCCCGGGCATCGCCGCGGCACCAGCCACCGGCACACCACCGGTGGGCGCAGCGACGCCGGCAGCACGCGCCGCCTTGCCGAGCGCCACCGACCGAAAAGACGGCGAGCCGAAAGACAAACCATCCGGTGGAGTCAGCCGCTTGGTGATCGTGGCCATCGACCCCGGCCACGGCGGCGAAGACCCCGGCGCGGTAGGTCCGAGCGGCTTGCGCGAAAAAGACGTGGTGTTGTCGGTCGCACTGCAATTGCGTGACCGCATCAACGCGCTGCCCGGTATGCGCGCCATGTTGACCCGCGATGCCGATTTTTTTGTGCCGCTGCAAGACCGGGTGCGCAAAGCGCGGCGGGTGCAAGCCGACCTGTTCGTGTCGCTACACGCGGATGCATTTTTGACGCCCGAGGCGCGCGGTGCGTCGGTGTTCGCATTGAGCCAGGGTGGTGCCACCAGCAGCACTGCGCGCTGGATGGCGAGTCGCGAAAACGCGGCCGACTCGGTCGGCGGCGTCAACCTGAAAGCCAAAGACGCATCGGTGATGCGCGCGCTGCTCGACATGAGTACCACCGCGCAAATCAAAGACAGCTTGCGCCTGGGCGGCGAAGTGCTGGGCCAGATCGGCCGGGTTGGCCGGCTGCACAAAGCGCGGGTTGAACAGGCCGGTTTTGCGGTGCTGAAAGCGCCGGACATTCCATCGATCCTGGTCGAAACCGCCTTCATCTCGAACCCGCAAGAAGAAGCCAAGCTGCGTGATGGCCGTTACCAGGCGCAACTGGTCGATGCGCTGGCGGTCGGCATCAAACGCTACTTCGCGAAAAACCCGCCACTGGCGCGCAGCAGGCGAACGTAATTTCCTGCGGGTGCCAGGTCTATAGCGTCACGACTTCGCCACCAGCGGCACGATATTGTCGCTGCCTGCGGCGCCGAAGGCTTGTTCGCGCAGCAGCGCCAACTGGTCGCGCACGCGGGCGGCTTTTTCAAATTCGAGGTTGCGCGCGTGTTCAAGCATTTGCTTTTCCAGCAGCTTGATGCGCTTGCCCAAATCTTTTTCCGACAGCGCCTCGACTTCGGCCACGCCTTTGGCGGCGCGCATTTCGTCTTTGCCGGTTTTCTCGGCATACACACCGTCGATCAGCTCCTTGATTTTTTTCGTGATGGTGCGCGGCGTGATGCCCATCAGCGCGTTGTGTTCGATTTGCTTGTTGCGGCGGCGCTCGGTCTCGTCGATCGCGCGGCGCATTGAATCGGTGATCTTGTCACCGTACAGAATCGCGCGGCCGTTGATGTTGCGCGCGGCGCGGCCGATGGTTTGAATCAGGCTGCGCTCCGAGCGCAAAAAGCCCTCTTTGTCGGCATCCAGAATGGCCACCAGCGACACCTCGGGAATATCCAGCCCTTCGCGCAGCAGGTTGATACCGACCAGCACATCGAACACACCCAGCCGCAAATCGCGCAGTATTTCGACCCGTTCGACCGTCTCGATATCGCTGTGCAAATAGCGCACTTTCGCGCCGTTGTCGCTCAGGTAGTCGGTCAGTTGTTCGGCCATGCGCTTGGTCAGCGTGGTGATCAGCACCCGTTCGCCGACCTCGACGCGCAGCCGAATTTCCTGCAACACATCGTCGACCTGGTGGGTGGCCGGCCGCACTTCC
>JAYUGJ010000032.1:0-10675 GCA_043738425.1 Burkholderiales bacterium | reverse complement strand
AGCTGCATGTTTTTCCCAACCCCGCGCCCGAGCGCGACTACGCAATCCAGTTCGACATCCCCGAATTCACCTGCCTGTGCCCGCTCACCGGCCAACCCGACTTCGCCCACTTCGTCATCGACATCGTGGCCGACCGGCTGTGTGTCGAACTCAAGAGTTTGAAGATGTACCTCTGGAGCTTTCGCGAAGAAGGCGCGTTCCACGAAAAAGTCACCAACGACATCTTGGGCAAGATTGCCAGCGTGACCCAGCCGCGGTATGCCCGCATCAGTGCACATTGGTACGTGCGCGGCGGCATCACCACCAACGTGGTCGCCGAGTACCGAAAAAAAGGCTGGAAGCCGCTGCCGCCGGTGCTGCTGACCGCGCATGCAAACGCCTCGGGTGCGAACCGGTTGTTGCGCTGAGCTGGAGCGCCGCTGCGCGGGTTGTCGCAGGCCTAGCCGGCCTCAATCGAGCTGGCTGATGGTTTTGCGAAACCGCGCCAGCGACGCTGCGAACAGCACGCAGCCGATGGCGAGGATGGCCAGCAACTGCGGCCACACGACATCGATTCCGGCACCGCGGTACAGGATCGCCTGGCCTGCGGCGACGAAGTGTGTGGTCGGCGCGGCGAGCATCACGTCCTGCACGACCCGCGGCATGCTTTCGCGCGGCGTTGAACCACCCGACAGCAGTTGCAGCGGCAGCAGCACCAGCACCAGCAGCATGCCGAACTGCGGCATCGAGCGCGCCAGCGTCGCCAAAAAGATGCCCATCGAGGTGGTCGCGAACAGATGCAGCGCAGCAGCCAGCATGAACAGCGCAATCGAACCCTCGATCGGCACCCGCAGCGCGCCTTGCACCACGAAGATCAACGCCACGAGTGCCGCCACCAGCACCACCAGGCCCATCGACCAAATCTTGCCCAGCATGATTTCGGTCGGTGTCACCGGCATCACCAGCAGGTGCTCGAGGGTGCCGTGCTCGCGCTCGCGGATCAACGCCGCGCCGGTCAGGATGATCGACAGCATGGTGACGTTGTTGATGATCTCCATCAACGAGCCGAACCAGGCAGCCTCCAGGTTCGGGTTGAAGCGCATGCGCAGCGCCAGTTCCACGGGCAGCGTGGTGTCGGCGCGAAAGTGCCGCACGAAATCGTCGATTTCGCTGCCGATGATTTGCTGGATGTAGCCGCTGCCGGTGAACGCCTGGCTCATCAGCGTGGCATCGACATTGAGCTGCAGGGCAGGTGCCCGCCCGGCCAGCACGTCGCGTTGGAAGTTGGGCGGAATGTCGAGCGCGAAGGTGTAAGCACCGCTGTCCATTCCGGCATCGGCCGCCTTCAAACTCACCAGTGCGGGCAGATTGAATTGCGGCGGGTACAACGCCGAGATGATGCGGGCCGACAGCGGCGAACCGTCTTCATCAATGATCGCAATCGGCGCGTGGTGCAAGCTGTCGGGCATCGCTGTGGCGGCGATGTAGATCGAAAAGGTGAAGGAATAAAAAATCAACACCAGCATCGTCGGGTCGCGCAACAGGCTCCACAACTCCTTGATGCCGAGGCGGTAAACATTCACCGATCGGCTCATCAGTGCACCCGGTTCGCAAGGTTCACGACGCCTGCTTTTTCAGCAGCACGATCGCGAGGCCCATGATTACCGGCACCGCGGCCAGCAGCGGCCAGAACGAATCGGCGAGCGCGGGCAAGTCGAGCGCCTTGTTGAACACGCCGCGGCTGATGGTCAGGAAGTGCGTGGCCGGATAGATGCGGCCGATGAACGCGCCCACGCCCTCGAGCGACGAGACCGGATTCATCAGCCCCGAGAACTGGACGCACGGGATCAGCGTGCCGATCAGGGTCACGAAGATGGCGGCGATCTGGCTTTTCGTGAAGGTCGAGGCCAACAGGCCGATGCCGCTCGAGCACACCACGAATAGCAACGCGGCGAGCGTGAGTGCGGCGAAGCTGCCTTTGACCGGCACGCCGAAGGCGTTGACCGCCAGCACCGTCATCAGCAGAAAGTTGAACATGCCGAGCACGATGTACGGCAGCTGCTTGCCCAGCAAAAATTCGCTGCGCGTGACCGGCGTGACGTACAGGTTGATGATCGAGCCGAGCTCTTTTTCGCGCACCACCGACAGCGCTGTCAGCATCGCGAGGATCATCATCAACAGCATCGGGATGACGGCCGGCACCATCGCGGGCAGGCTGCGCACGTCGGGGTTGTAGCGAAAGCGAACCTCGATCGAACTGGAGGCCACCGCAGACTGGCCGAGCCGATGAATGGCGGTGTCGGCCAGCCACATCAGGTGCATGGACTGCACGTAGCCGCGCACCGTCTCGGCCAGCGACGGCATCGCCCCATCGACCCAGGCACCGATCTGCACCGGCGAGCCGCGTTCCACATCGCGCGCGAAGCCGGACGGGATCTCGATGGCCAGCGACAGTTCGCCGCTGCTCATGCGCCGGTCGAGGTCGGCCGGGTCGGTGATCGGCGGCTGTTCGATAAAGTAGCGCGAGCCTGAAAGGTTCAGCGCGTAGTTCTGGCTGAGGGCAGTTTGATCCTGGTCAAGCACCGCGTAGGTGAGGTTTTCGACATCGAGATTGATGCCGTAGCCCATGATGAACATCAGCAGCGCGGTACCCAGCAGCGCCAGCGTGGCGCGGAACGGATCGCGGCGCAGTTCGAGCGCTTCGCGCAGGGTGTAGCTGAAGGCACGCGCGGGGCTGAACGTAAAGGCCCGCGCAGCGCGGAAAAAGCGCGCCGGCGCGGCGCTGGTGGCATCAGCGTGCGCAGCGCTGCGGGTATCTGCGTGCGCGGCGCTGAGGCGTGTCGGACGCCGCCCGGCCTGAGCCGTTATCTCCGTTCGTCCTGAGCTTGTCGAAGGAGGGTCTCGCGCGATTGCCGGCGCGGCGTCCTGCGAGGCTGCTTCGAGGTATTCGATGAAGGCCTGCTCCAAATCACCACCGCCGCGCTGCTGTGCGATGGTCGCCGGGCTGTCGGTCACCAGCACCTTGCCCGCATGCATCAATGAGACGCGGTCGCAGCGCGCGGCCTCGTTCATGAAGTGGGTCGAGATGAAGATTGTCACCCGGTCGCCGCGCGCCAGGTCGATCATCAGTTGCCAGAAGATGTCGCGCGCCACCGGGTCGACGCCCGATGTCGGCTCGTCGAGGATCAGCAAGTCGGGCTGGTGCACCATCGCGACCGCGAGCGAGAGCCGCTGGCGCATGCCGAGCGGCAGGCTTTCAGGCAGGCTCGCCAGCACCGCGGCCAAGCCGAAGCGCGTCGCCATCGCATCGACTCGCGCTTGAATCTGCGCCTCGGGCACCTGGAACAGCCGTGCGTGCAGCACCAGGTTTTGCTGCACCGTCAATTCGCCGTACAGCGAGAACGCCTGCGACATGTAGCCGACGCGGCGGCGCGTGTCGATGTCGCGCGGGTCGACCTCGCGGCCGAACAGCAAGGCCGTGCCTTCGGTGGCGGGCAGCAAGCCGGTGAGCATCTTCATCGTGGTCGATTTGCCGCAGCCGTTGGAGCCGAGGAAGCCGAATATTTCGCCGCGCAGGATGCGGAACTCCACCTGGTCGACGGCAGTGAAATCGCCGAAGCGCATCGTCAGCGCGCGGGCCTCGATGGCGATGTCTGCATCGGCACCGGCCACCAGCGGCGGCACCACCACCGCGCGGTGACCGCGCCGCTCGGCTTCGGGCAGCAGCGCGATGAACGCCGCTTCGAGCGAGCGGGTGCCGGTGCGCGCGTGCAGCTCGGCCGGCGTGCCGGTGGCCAGCAAACGGCCTGCATCCATCGCGACCAGCCAGTCGAAGCGGTCGGCCTCTTCCATGTAGGCGGTCGCAACCACCACGCTCATGCCGCTGCGCTCGCGGCGAATGCGGTCGATCAGGTCCCAGAACTGGCGGCGCGACAGCGGGTCGACGCCGGTTGTCGGCTCGTCGAGGATCAGCAGGTCGGGGTCGTGGATCAGCGCGCAGCACAGCCCCAGCTTTTGCTTCATGCCGCCCGAGAGCTTGCCCGCTGGGCGGCTCAAAAAAGGCAGCAGCCCGGTGCTGCCGGCCAGCTCGTCGATGCGGCGGCGGCGCTCGGCCGCATCGTGGCCGAACAGGCGGCCGAAGAACTGCAGGTTCTCTTCGACCGACAGCGTGGCGTACAAATTTTTGCCCAGCCCCTGCGGCATATAGGCAATGCGTGGGCACACCGTGTTGCGATGTGCCGCACTCGCCATGTCGCCGCCGAGCACTTCGACGCTGCCTTGCTGCACCGCGCGTGCGCCCGCCAGCAGCGACAGCAGGCTCGACTTGCCCACGCCATCGGGCCCGATCAGCCCAACCATGCAACCGGCCGGCACCTCCAGATCGATGCCGTGCAGTGCCACGGTCTTGCCGTAGTGCAGCGTGACCGCGACGACGCGCGCCACCGGCGATGCGAGTGTGTCGTCGGCGTCAGCCGGCCGCCGGGCCGCCCCAAGGCCGGCTGCTCCCATGGGCGACGAAGGGGCCCCGCGTGGCCCCTGAGGGGGCGACGCCGAAGGCGTCTTGGGGGCTCCACTCATCAACCGGGCACCTTCACAGCCAGCTCGGCGGGCCACGGCGCCCTGGCATCGAGCTTGATCCACGCCACCCCCGGCAGCCCGGTCTTGACCTGCAGCACATGTTTTTGCAGCAACTCGCGCCCGATCTGCGCCTTCACCCGGAACATCAACTTTTGTCGCTCGCTCGCCGTTTCCACCGTCTTCGGCGTGAACTGCGCGGTGCTGGCCACGAACGAGACGGTGCTCGGAATCACGTACTGCGGCGCGGCGTCGAGCACGAGGTGCACTTCGCTGCCCAACGCCAAGCGGCCGGCAGCGGCTTCGGGCACAAAGAAGGTCATGTACACATCGCCCACATCCAGCAAATTGAGCACCTTGCCGCCGGCCGCGAGCACCTCGCCGGGTTGCGCGATGCGGTACTGCACGCGGCCGGCGCGCGGGGCGGTCAGCGCGCTGTCGTCGATGTCGGCCTTGATGCGCGCCATGGTGGCGAGATTCGCGTTGACCACGCTGCGCGCGCCCAGCACCTGAACTTGCGCCGCCCCGATGGCTGCTTGCGCTGCAGCCACCTGCGCCTGCGCGGCGAGCACCGTCGCCTTGGTGGTGGCGACGCGCGCACGGTCGTCGTCGAGCTCCTGCACCGACGCTGCACCTTCGCGCGTCAGCGTTTCCGAGCGGGCGAGGCGGCGCTGCGCGGCGTCGAGCTCACTGCGGTGCTGCGCCACCACCGCGAGCGCTGCCTGCCGATCGCTCGTGCGCATCGTCACCTGTGCCAGCGCACTGGCCACGTCGGTGAGCGACTGTTCGTGTCGCGCACTGGCTTCGTCGCGCTGCGCCTCGAGCGTTTGCACCTGCATGTGCGCAAGGGTTTGGCCCGCGGTGACGAAGTCGCCCTCGTTGACCAGAATGTCGCGGATCCGACCGCCCAGCTTGGCCGCCACCCCGATCTCGGTCGCTTCGAGCCGGCCGTTGCCGCGGATGAACCCGTCGCCGGGGCCGGCGGGATGCATCAGTGTCCACAGGTACCAGCCACCTGCGGCCATGGCGATCACGATCGCTGCGGCCCACAGCCATTTTTTGGCCGCGCCGCGAGGCGACGCTTGCGGCGGGACCTGCGGGCCCGCAGGCGCTGCGGACACAGGCGCTGGCGCGGACGGTGGTTTGACTACACCCGGTGTCGACTCGGGCGGCTCTGCGGCTTCGATGAGAACGGGAACGGATGCGGATGCGGCGGCCGATGCCGATGTGGGTGCGGGTGCGGTTGTGGGTGCGTTCATCACGGCGTCGGTCCGGCTGGGTGATCCATCGCGCCGCCGCCGAGCGCGGCGTACAAGCTGATGCGGTTGCCAAGCAAGGCCCGGCGCGTCTGCACCAGTTGCTGCTCGGCCGACAACAAGTCGCGCCGCGAGTCGAGCACCTCCAGAAAGGCCGCACCGCCGTTGTCGTAGCGCAGCCGCGACAGCCGTGCGCGCTCGGACTGCGTCGCGCGGGCGCCTTCGGCAATCGTCACTTGCGCGGCCAGCCAGCGCCGCGCCGAAAGCGCCTCGGCGACATCACGAAACGCGCTTTGGATGGTTTTTTCGTAGCTGGCGACCGCGATGTCGCGCCGCGTATCGGCCAGGTTCAGGTTGTTGCGCAGGCGGCCGCCATCGAACAGCGGCAGCGAGATGCTGGGCGAAAAACTCCAGCTGCGGCTGCCGCCGTCGAACAGCCCATCGAGTTCGGCGCTGGCCGTGCCCAACGAACCGGTCAGCGCGATGCGCGGAAAAAACGCAGCGCGCGCCGCGCCGACGTTGGCATTCGCCGCCCTGAGTTGGTGTTCTGCCGCGACGATGTCGGGCCGCTGGGTCAGCAGCTCAGAGGGCAGGCCCGGCAGTAGTTCGGCCAGCGCACGGCGTTCGTCGAGCTTTTGCTGCAGCGCTTGCCACGCGACCGGGGCACCGACCAGCAAGGTCAGCGCTTCCAGCTCGGCGGCGCGCGCCTGCTCGAGTTGCGCGGCCACCGCTTGCGCTTGCATCAGCAGCGTTTGCACTTGCGTCAGCTCGAGGCGCGAAGTGGCACCCACTGCCACGCGGCGCGAAAAAATGCGAACGCTTTCCTGGTGGCTGGCCACCGTCTCGCGGGCGATGGCGATGCGTTCGTTCAATTCGCACAGCGCGAGGTCGCTGCTGGCGACTTGCGCGACCAGCCCGAGAGCCGCGGCGCGGCGCGATGCATCGCTGGTCAAAAAGTTTTCCAGCGCGGCATCTTTGAGGCTGCGCACGCGGCCCCAGAAATCGATTTCCCAACTCGCCACGCCCAACGCCACCTGGTACTGGCTGCGTATCGGTGGCTGGCCGGGCGCGCTCAGATTGGTCGGCGTGCGCGAGCGTTCAAGACCGGCCTGCGCATTGACCGCGGGGAACAAATCGGCGCGCTGAATGCCGTACGCGGCACGCGCTTCTTCCACCCGCAATGCGGCCACACGCAGGTCGCGGTTGTTGTCGAGCGCTTGCGCAATCAGCGCTTGCAAACGCGGCTCGCTGAAGTAATCGCGCCAGCCGATGGCCGCAGCGCGTGTTCCGTTTTGCAAACTGTCGCTGCTGGCATAGCTCGATGCCACTGGCAGCAGCGGTGGTTCGAACGGCGGGGCCATCGAGGCGCAGCCGACCACCAGCCATGCTGCCGCAACCGCGGCGGCTCGGGTTGCGCGCGGCACTGCGTTGGCGGCACTCGGCCGCGTGCACCGGAGGCGACCGGCCACGCATCGCGCCATCAGTTTGCGGTGGCCGACACGGGCTGCGGCTGGGCTGTCGTACATGAATTCGACGGGTGGTGGACAGGAGCTACTGCGCTCGCAGACTGCGCGCGCGGCCGGTTCCGGTCTGTACGCGGACGAACACAACGCATGTCGCGCGCAGCCGCTGCGTTGGCCGACCACCAACAAAAAGCCGCTGTTTTGCAACAGCGGCTTGGTGCCTGAGCGTGGTGGTTATCGGCCGGTTTATTTGCCCATCGCAGGCACGGGTGCGGCGGGTGCGGCGGGTGCCGCCGATGCCGCCGCTGCCGCCGGTGCCGCAACCGGTGCGGCCACAGCTGCCTTGGCAGCAGCGCCTTCCGTCAACCGGCGGCTGAGCGACACCGCGTACGCGGCAGGGCGTGCCAGCAGCACCGGGTCGGCCGATGGCTTGATGCCTTTCGGCAGCACCAGCGGGTTGAAGGTCATGGCGATGCACGCGCCTTCACTGCCGGGCTCCACTTTGTCGATCACCAACTTGCCGGCGGGCACGAGGATGCGGCTGTCGGGCCAGACCTTGGTGGCGTCGGTCAGCACATCGCCGGCCTCAGCCAGTTGCACTTTGAAGTCGAAGCCGACGGGGGCAGTGGCCACGCGCTTGCGCAACTCGTCGGCCAGGAAGGCGTCGGGCATGTCTTTGAGTTGCTCGGCGGTCAGGCCCGAGATGCCGGCCTCGGGCACGAATTGCCAGCGCACGAATTGGCTTTTGCGTTGTGCGCTGATGAACTCGAATGCGTTGACGCCCCAATAGTTGACCGTGGCGAAACTGGCGGGCACTGGCGCTTTGGCCAGGTACGCGGCTTGTAGCGTGGTCTCTGGGTTCAATTCAGAGAACATTTTCAGGTTGATCGGATCGGGCTTGCCGGTGGCCGGATCAGCCACCCGCGCATTCATGAACGGCAAGAACTGTTCGGGTTTGCTGACGAAGTACACCGGTGCCGATATGTTGCCGGTCATCCATTGCTCGCCGTTGGGCAGGCTGAATTGCAAGGCGAGGCCGCGCGTGTTTTTGCTTTTGTCGCTGGCTTTCGGGTTGCCACCGCCTACCGAAAAACGTGCCACCACCGGAATTTTTTCGCCGCTGAAAACCGACGCGCTCGACAACGAGCGGCCCACTGCGTTGCCGACAAAGTAGCCGCTGGCGCAGATGCCCTTGGCTTGGCCGCGACGGTGTGTGGGGTGCTTGCCGAACACGCTTTCAACCGCATTGACTTGCGATTCGGCCAGCGATTGCGCGTGTGCGGTCAGCGGCACGATCGCGCTGCTGCACACCGTGGCGGCTACGGCGACGAGTACTTTTTTCATACGGATTTCTTTCGTTCGAGGGTAAATGAAGTGCGAATGGCAGCGCACGGTTGATCGGTCGCCAATTCGTACGCCGGTTGTCCAAGCGCTCGACCGAGATACGTCGCCGCATCCGCGTTGGATGCACCGGTGCGACGGTGATCGGTGACGACGACGGGCGTCAGGAGGCCTCGGCCATGCGCAGTCTGCGCATGGCTTGTTCGTCGCGCGCGTCGTCGATTTCGCGCATCACGCTGCGCAAGTCGACTGCGCCGATTTGCTGTTCGTAATGACCGGTGAGCGGCAGCTCGGGCGTCAGCACGCCGCGTTCGTAAAGGCTCCAGATTTCGGGGCCGAATTGTGTCGCCAGCAAGTCGGGCGCGAAGCGGCCGAAGTAGCCGCGCAGGTTGGCCACATCGCGCAACAGCATGCGCGGTGCGTGGTTGTTGCCAGCCGCATCGATGGCCTGCGGCAAATCAATGATCACCGGTCCGTCGGCCGCCAGCAGGATGTTGAATTCCGACAAATCGCCATGCACAACGCCGGCGCACAGCATGCGCACCACCTCGGCGAGCAGCGCGGCGTGGTGGGTGCGGGCTTCGTCGGGCGTGAAGCTGCAATCGTTCAAGCGCGGCGCGGCGTCGCCTTGCGCATCGGTCACCAGTTCCATCAGCAACACGCCGTCGTGAAAGTTGTGCGGCTTCGGCACGCGAACCCCGGCGGCGGCCAGCCGGTACAGCGCGTCGACCTCGGCGCTTTGCCATGCGGCTTCTTGCGCCTGGCGACCGAAGCGGCTGCCCTTGGCCATCGCGCGCGCTTGCCGAGAGTTTTTGACCTTGCGGTTCTCGGTGTAGTCGACCGCTTGGCGAAAGCTGCGCTGCGTGGCTTCCTTGTAGACCTTGGCGCAGCGGGTGTCATCACCGCAGCGCACCACGAACACCATCGCTTCTTTGCCGCTCATCAATTGCCGCACCACGGTGTCGATCAGGCCTTCGTCGATCAGGGGTTGCAGGCGGGCAGGTGGTTTCATTTAGCGATTGTCGGTTGTTGCCCTGCGGACATCGGTGCGCCCGGTTCCTACGATTTCAGCTCGACAAGCCTACGGATCGAGTCATGAGTCGACCCGTCATCCGAGATGGCGCTGGCCGCATCGTTGTGCCCAGCGAGCTGATGCCTCAGCCACCAGCCGATACACATGCTGAGTTGCTGGTGCGGCCGGGCCAGCGCACCGTGTTGCGCCCCAGCGGCAAGGTGTTCGACGCTGCGGCTGCCACACGCGCCGAGCGTCATGCGCAGTCCAGTGAATAGCGGGCACCCCCGGTGATCGCAAAGCCTTCCGTGTGCTGCGCGGCGTGACCAGCGCTGCGCCGGGCCGCTGTGTTGCGCTCATGTCACCCGGGCCGAAAGGACCGGCCCTCCTTCTCTACTTCGCTCCACACAGCAGCCCGTCGCAGCGCTCTGCGCACCAGTGCAGCGGTATTTGCGGATCAACGCGAGACACACGCTGATCGGTATCGATCAGGTGCCGTGTGATCCCGGCTGACGTTGCACAAGTGCCTCGACATTCCGTTTAAGCGGTGGCAGGTCGGCTTCCAAGGTTCGCCACACCAGCGTCAAATCGATCTTGAAATAGCCGTGCGGCAAGGCATTGCGCATTTCATAGGCGATCGCCAGAGGCAGCTCAGGGTGAGCCTCTGCGAAGTCTGGAGGGTTGCGCTCGATGTTGCGGCTGGCCTCACCGATCACCTCAAAGTTGCGGATGACGGCATCTTGGGCCATGTCGTTACCGACAACTGCCGCTTGATCCATGCCTGCCGTGCAGCGCTCAATGCGCACGATGGCCTCAAGAATATGGTGGAGGTAATCGGGCAAACGCTGCGGGTGCCCGCTCATATCGGCACCGCTTGCGCCAGCACCAGGTCGCGAAATTTGTCGGGGAGTGCTTGCGGCGTCAGCACATCCACGGAGACGCCGAGCAACTGGCGCAATTCATGCCGCATCGCGCCGATGTCGAACAGCGTGGTGTCGATGGTCGGGTCAACCAGGATGTCGAGGTCGCTGTCGTCGGTGTCCAAGCCC
>JAYUGJ010000031.1:0-2983 GCA_043738425.1 Burkholderiales bacterium | reverse complement strand
GTGGTCGGACGAGCCGATCGCAAACGCATAGCGGGGTCGTGGCAACGCGGCCAGTTGCGCGGCCACCGTGTCCAGCAAAGGCTGAGGCAGGTTGATGCGTGGCACCACGGGCGCGTCGACCAAGCCGTGCGCCATCGCGAAATCGGTCGCTTCGGGGTAGACCCAATTGCCCAGCCCGCGGTGCCGTTGAATGCACGGCCCGGCGTTCAAAAACACCCGCTCACCCCAGCTGAATCCAAAACCTGCGCGCAGTGGAATACCGGCCAGCTGGGCCAACAGCCCATAGCGAAAGCGCCCGGAAAAGTTATAGACCCGGCCCAGCCGCAGCGCGCGCAGCTCGCGCACGAAAGCCAGTTGCTCGCGCCAGCTGTCGTGGCGACCACGCAGGTTGACATCGCCACGCGGTCGGCGGTCGAACTCGATCACCTGTGACACCGCAGGCTCCGCAGTCAGCAGCTCGGCGGCGCGGCTGGAGGGCCGTGCAATCACTACCACCTGCCCACCGGCGCTGCGCGCGGCAATCGCGCGGATGTAGGGCAGATGCCAGATCAGGTCGCCGATGCCCTGGTGCGGGATTACCACGGCGGTAGACGGGAGTTGGGCGGCGAGGCGGGTCACGGTGTGGTGCTGTGGTGCTGTGGTGCTGTGGTGCGATGGTGCGATGGTGCGATGGGGTGGCGCGGTCGTGTGATGTGGCGTACCGCGGCTGATTGGTGAATACAGCAGCCGCGACAACCGTCGATTGTCGTCTCGCAGCGATGGCGTTTTTGCGGTGTTGCATCGTGCGGGGCGGTGATCAATGGCAGGGTCGGCCCGATACCGAACACCTCACGCGTGCAGCGCTGTGCCCAGCCATTCGCGCAGCACCAGCCGCACCCGCTGGAATCCGCCCGACGATGGCAGCCACGCCAGCACCGCCGGTTGGGCGTCGAGCGCCAGCCCCATCGGCGCGGTGTCGATGCGCATGTCGGGGTAGCGCGCTGCCGCCTCGGCGTCGAAGCGGGCCTGGACGCGCGGCATGTGCCAGCCGTGCGTCACCAGCACCAGGTGGCGCACGCCGGCGGCATGCAGCAGCGCGAGACTGCGCGCGGCGTTCTCGCGGGTGTCACGCGACTCGGCTTCCAGCCAGCGCAGCGGTCGGCCGAACTCGTCGGCGGCGATTCGCGCGGCAATGTTGGCCTCTGGCGTTTCAGTGCCCGAGGCGCTGCGGTTACCCCAGCCCAAGCCACCACTGAACGCCACCGGCCAGCCGGTTTCGCGGCCCAGCCACACGCCGTAGCGCAGCCGCTCCAGCGACGATGCCGACAGGCTGCTGCGGCCGTATTCCGGCGCGTACGCCTCGACGCCGCTGCCCATCACCACGATGGCTACGCGGTCGTTGCGGGTGGGCCCCGGCGCGGTGTCGGCCGCGGCTTCGCTGCCGTCGGCGTTGTGGTGGGACGCCTTTCCGATCGGCACCTTGTTGGTTCGCTGTGCGGTGGTTCGACCGCCTGCGCTGTCACCCGCGTTCAGTCGAGCCTCGGCGCGCATCGCGCTGAGGCGTTCGGCGCTGATGGCCGGCGTGGCGCGCAGCAGCAGCGGCTCCAGCGCGCGGGCGAAGCCGCTGCATGCGGTCAGCCACAAGCCAGCGGTGACCACCAGCACGACAAGCCAGCCCCAGCGGGGTGGGCGACCCGCCCGCGGCAGCAGGTTGCGCGCGCTGATAAGCAACAGCATCAGCAATGGCACCGGCGGCAGCAACAACGCGGTCAGCCACGGTTTCCACGATTCGATGGCGAGCCAACTCAACATGCTGTGCATCGGTTGAAACCTTTGTGCCGGAACGTTCTCCCCGCATTGTCGGCGGGCGTGTTCGCGTGGCACTATGGGCGCGGCGCTTGAATCGAACGCGCACATTTGTGGCGCGGCGGTGCTGGGGTGCTGGGGTGCTGGGGTGCCGCATTGGCCTCGCGGGCATCGCCGAGTTTTCTGTTGCACTGGACCAAAACATGAAGTGGTTGCGACGATTCGCATGGACCGGGCTGGCGCTGTTGCTGCTGTGGGCGGTGGCATGGCTGGCGGTGCCGCCGCTGCTCAAGTGGCAAGCGCAAACCCGGCTCAGTGCGCTGCTCGGCCGCAGTGTCACGCTGGGCGCGATCGAGTTCAGCCCGTGGTCGCTCGAACTCACGCTGCGCGACATCGTGATCGGCGGTACGCCGGCCAGCGCCACCGCCACCGCCAGCGCCACCGCCACCGCCAGCGCCACCGCCACCGCCACTGCGACCGTCACCGCGCCATCGACCACATCGCCGACACCACCCATACCGCCTAGCCCACCCTTGCTGACCGTGGCGCGCGCCTACGTCAACGCCGACATCAGCTCGATCATTCGCCGCGCGCCGGTGATCGAAGCGTTTGAGTTGGATGCGCCGCGCATCAACCTGGCGCGCACCGCACCGGGCCGCTACGACATCGACGACCTGATTCAAAAATTCACGCCCGCGCCCGCCGAAAAATCCGCGACCGAGCCGACCCGGTTCGCGCTTTACAACCTCAAGGTCAGCAACGCGTCGGTGCATTTCAATGACCAGCCGGTCAAGCAGCAACACCGCCTGGAAGCGCTGCAACTGACGCTGCCTTTTTTGGCCAATTTGCCCGCAAAAATCGATGTGAATGTCGAGCCGCGGCTGGCATTTCAATTCAACGGCACGCCGTTCGACAGCGGTGCGCAGGCCAAGCCGTTTGCGCAAACCCGCGAAGCCGCGTTGCAGCTGAAGATGGGCCGACTCGACCTGGCTCCCTACCTCGCCTACCTGCCCGCATCGCTGCCGGTGCGGCTGCGCCAAGGCAGTGTGTCGGCCGATGTGCAAATGAGCTTTGCGATGCCCGCCGGTGCTGCGCCCAACGTGTCACTGCGCGGCACGGTGGCGGCACACGACCTGGTGGTCGACGACGCGGCCAGCGCGCCGTGGTTGGCGTTCAACCGCCTGACGGTGGCGCTGCG
>JAYUGJ010000030.1:0-18494 GCA_043738425.1 Burkholderiales bacterium | reverse complement strand
TTGGGACCGTACAGCAAGAACATGAAGTTCTCTGCGTCGGGGTAGTCGGCCAGCCAGCCGGACCAAAAAATCTGGTGCTTGCCGCGCCGAATTTTGTCTTGAAACTGGTTGTTGTCGGTGGCCCGGATTTCCAGCTGCACGTCGATCTTGGCGAACTGCTTGACCATCCAGTCGAGCTGCGACTTGACCTCGGGCGTGGGCGGGCTGGAGTAGTCGTAGTTCAACACCAGCGGGCGACCGCTGGCGGCGTCGCGGCCATCGGGGTAGCCGGCCTCGGCCATCAGCTTTTTGGCGTCGGCGATGGGGCGGCGCACCGCTTGGTCGCCAAGCTGCCGGTGCGTCACCGGGTTGATGCCTGCGGCAGTGCCGTGGCGCGAACCGAAGATGCTGTTGGGCAGTGGGCCCATCGCGGTTTCGCCCGCGCTTTTCGGGAAGATGCGGCTGTACTCCTCCCAGTCGATGGCGATCGAGATGGCTTGGCGCAGCTTGCGGTTTTTTGTTTGCTGATCGGGTGTGTCGCCGCGGCCCACCACCGGATCGAGCATGTTGAAGCCGAGGTACCACGAGCTCACGTCGGCAAACTTCGGCAACTGAAATCCGCGCTCGGTGTAGTCGCGGCGCACGCTGGCCGAGTCGTCCATCTCGACCAGAAACTCCAGCCCGTCGTCGACCCGCTCGACGCGCGGAATGTCGTAGTAACCCTGGCGAAACTTCGCCCGCAGCGGTACGCCTTCTTTTTCAATCACCGACTCAATCGTGTCGATGAACGGGGTTTTCTTGCCGCAATCGGCAAGCAGCCCGGCGGCTTTGTCGGCCGCGCTGCCGTCGCACGGATACAGCTCGCCGCGGTAGTTCGGATTGCGCTTCATCACGTGGCGGCGGTCTTGCTCGTACTCGGTCATCATGTACGGGCCGGTGCCGACCGGCCAGGTATCGAGTGACAAGCCGTTGGCCGCCATGCCGGGCTGCGCATAGAACTTGTCGGCTTCCCACGGCACCGGTGCCAAAAACGTCATCGCCATCCAGTAGTTCCACTGCGGGTACTTGCCTTTGATGCGGATGCGCAGCAGGTATTTTTCAGGTGCGGTGGCACCGGCCAACGGCCACTTGCGAAAGTCGAGAAACGGCTTGTCGAGTGACGCCGGCGGCAGCCCGGCGCGCAGCTTCGCGTCTTCGACTTTGATCAACGCGCCATAGTCTTTCAGGCCCAGCACGTACTCGGAAAAGATGCCGTAGATCGGCGTGGTGATGCGGGTGGTGGCGTGGCGCTTGAGCGCATACACATAGTCATCGGCCACCAGCTCGCGGGTGGCCAGTTCATCGAACTGCCACGGCGAACGCCGCCCACCGATGCCGCCCGCGCGCAGCCCGTGGTAGCGATACAAACCCGGCCTGACCATCGCGAACGCCGGGTGTGGTTGGTACAAGGTGCCAGGTTTCAAGCGGATGTCGTACACGCTCTCGGCAATGAGTGCCGCAGGTGCATCGGCAGGCAACGCGTGGCCGTCTTTATCGAGGTAGCGCGGCGTGGCGACTTCGACCGCCGTCTTTCCTTCCAGCACGAACGGCCGCTTCAGGTAGTGGTAGCCGTACAGCGGCTCGTAAATTTGGTAGGTGTACGGCGTCTCGTTGGTCCAGTACGACGCGGTGGGGTCGAGGTGCCGCGGCGAATTGCCCGACACCGCGGTGAACAAGGTGTTCGACGCGGCCGCGGAATTCGGCAACGGGTTGTTGTTGCAGCCGACCAGCGCGCCGGCCAAAGCGAAACCCCATGCCAAACGCGCGCGCGGCGGGTGCCGAATCAGCGACCCGAGTAGCGACCCGATCCACGGCCCGAGCAACGGCCACATCAAGCCGCGCCACATGGCTCGCATCACTAAGAATGCAATCGCTGTCAATGCAATCGCTATCAATGCAGTCGCCATCAATGGTGATGCGGCCAGCCGATGAACACGTCACGCCCATCGACCAACAGCTCGACCCGCGCGCCCACCGGCATGGTCACTTTGGTTGCCACATGGCCGAACGGCAGGCCGGTCAAGATGGGGGTTTTGGTCAGGCTGCGCAGGTGTGCGACCGCAGTTTTCAGCGCGTAGCCACGGTCGAGCGGTGAACGCCGGAAGTCGCTGAACTGGCCCAGCACGATGGCTTTCTGGTCGTCCAGCACACCGGCCTGGTACAGCTGCATGAGGCTGCGTTCGATGCGGTACGGATGCTCATTGACGTCCTCTAAAAAAAGCACGCCGCCGCGCGTGGTACGTTTTTTAGGCCAGTGCCGCGTGCCGAGCAGCGACGTCACCATGCACAGGTTGCCGCCCCACAGCGTGCCGCGTGCTGCCAACCCGTCGAAGCCCGGCTCGGTGCGAAAGCCGACCGCTTCGAGTGCGCCGCTCATCGCTTCGGCAAAGCATGGTTCGGTGATGTCGTCGACCGCTTCGCCGCCAAAGTCGGCAATGGCCAGCGGGCCGGCCCAACTCACGCAGGCACTGCCGACGCCGTGCGCCAACAGGCCCAACTGGAGCACGGTCACATCACTGTGGCCGACCCAATGCGTACCGCGCTCGACGCTGCGCTGCAGCAGCGACCAGTCGATGCGGTCGAGCAGCCGGGTCAAGCCGTAGCCGCCGCGCGTGGCCATCGCAATGTCGGGTGCCAGCTGTGCAACGCGGTGCAGCGCCGCCAACCGGGTGTTATCGCAGCCGGCGAAGCGCTGGTGTTTGGCCAGCGCCGATTCGTCGGTCGCAACTGCGTAGCCGAGTGCACTCAAGCGGCGCGCTGCCAGCCGCAACGGTGCGGCCGCCGCCAGCACCCCCGACGGGCTGAACAAACACAGCGAGCTCATCGGCGCTTGCCGGCCGGCGTGTTGAACAGCGTGTCGGCAGGCAGCTCGAGCGCCTCACCTGCCGGGATGTACAGCTCGCCCAGGTTCGAGTCTTCGAATCCGTGGTCGGCCGATGCCGCGGCGCGCCGTTCACGGTACTGGCGTCGGCGTTCGGCAAAAAAATCGCCCAGCGCCTGGCCGCACTCGCTGGCCAGCACACCCCCTTGAACTTGGGTGTGGTGGTTCAGCTGCGGTTGCGCAAACAAGTCGATCACCGATCCGGCAGCGCCGGTTTTCGGCTCTGCCGCGCCGAACACGACCCGCTTGAATCGCGCGTGCAGCAACGCCATCGCACACATGGCACAGGGTTCCAGCGTCACATACAGCTCGCATTCAGGCAGCCGGTAGTTGCCCAACAACACCGCCGCGTGGCGCAGCGCCACGATCTCGGCGTGGGCGGTGGGGTCGTGCTCGGTGATGGGCCGGTTGTAGCCGGTGGCAATGACCTGCCCGGCGCGCATGACGACCGCGCCGACCGGCACTTCGCCGATCAGCAATGCGTTTTGCGCCTGGTCGAGCGCGATGCGCATGGCAGCTTCGTCTTGCACAGTGGTGGGCGCAGTCATGGAGGGCGTGGAGGCAAGGGGTCAGGCGCTGTGATTCATGTCTCGCTAGGAGCGGTGCGCAGCGCAGCGCAAACGCTGATCAGATGCCGGTGGCGTACTTACGCAGGCCGCGAATGCTAAGCGGTTGGCCGCGCCACAACCCACCGCGCAACACCGCCAATTCATCCCTGCCCGATGGGCACCGACTCATCCGCCATAGCCATGCGCCGCCGACAGCACCGCTTCAATACGCATCGAGGTCGCGCAACCCGCATCGGCACCGACCAAGGTGTAGCGGTCGCTTTGTTCAAACACCGCCCTGCCGCCGACGACCACCACCAGCGCCGGATTCAGCGATGCGGCACGCGCTGCCGCAATGGTTTGCGCCACCCGCGGCAGCCAATGTTCGCGGCCGAAGGCGGCGCTCAGCGACAAATCCAGCGCATCGAACTGGGTGGTTTTCAGCAACGCGCAGAGTGCGTCGTCGGTGGCCGGGTGCTCGCAGCGGGTGTCCCAGCCGGCTTGCCACAGCAATTCGGCGTCGAGCGCCGCACTCAGCGAGTGAATTTCACCCGGTTGCGGCGTGACCAACACGGCCAATTTTTTCGAGCCCGGCATGGCCGCCGGTGCGATTGCGCTGCTCAAACGGCAAACCGCGGCTTGCAGTCGGCACAACCCGAGCGTGACTTCGAATTCGCCGCACTGGTCGTCGCCCCACCAATCGCCCAACACACGGGCGCAAGGTTCCACCAAAGTGGCACAGAAATGCGCCATCGACCCACTGGCAGCGAACAACTGTTCGACCAGCGCAAACGACGCCGTCGGGTCGGCGGCGATCAGCAACTTGGCGAGGTTTCGGGCACCTTGGTAATCGGCATAGGCGGCCGCGTTGTCGACCCCGGCGGGCGACGCCACGCTGGCCTGCACCGGCCACCGCGCGGTGCGTGGCTCAGTGGGCGGGCCTGCGTGGCTGCTGCGCGCGACCGGTGCCAAGGTCGACAACAACGCGCGCACACCTTCGGGGTTGCGATAAACACGATCCATGAATTCGGACGGTGCCCGGTTCGCGTCGGTGACCCCGACGGCTGTCGGCGCGCTGCGGGTAATCAGCTTCATGTCCCACTGACTGAAAAAACGCCCGGGCGTTGCCGACTCGCCGAGCACTTCGACATCGGTGTGCCGCGGGTCCCGACGTATGGAATTCCAGACCTGCATCAGTTTGTCGGTCGGCCCTTCGAGCCATTGAAAGAATCGGTCGTCTTCGCAGATCAGCATCCCCGTAATCGACTCTGCGCGGTTGCGCTCGCGGGCGACATCCAACATGCGCTGCAAATCATCGGCCGACCACGGTGTCAACGCGCGGCTTCGATACACCACGGTCGACAACCGTGCGCTGCTGTTTGCATTCGCTGCGTCGCGATGTTGAAAGTCGCGAAAGGTTGAAAACTTCACTGTGGACATAGCCTGTTCCTTTGAACTAACAACTCACGCATCGCCATACGAAAGGCTGGAGCCAACCAGGCCGCCAGCACGCAAGGCGGCACCACACTTTTGCTGAGGTCGAGCCGATGCGCCTGGCACTGAACGCGCCCGCTGGCCGATCAGCAACCGCGAATTGTCCGGCGATTCGATAAACCCCTCACAAGTCTCGCGGCGCGGCTTGCCGACATCGCCTTGCTTGCGTTGCAAGGAGACCGATGCGCTGCATTGCCGGTCGGAGCGGGGCCGCTGCAACGCCGCAAGACCCAGGCGGTTGTCAGCGCTTGGCGGCTTGGTGCCTGGCTCGTACCTGGCCAGTGGCCTGGCTGCAGTTGTGGTCGTGACCGTGGCGGTGGCGGTCAGCCACACCGCGCTGGCGTTGCGCGCTGGCGTTGGATACCCACGCCGACCGCGGCTGCCGACAGCACGCCCAAAGTCAACATCAAAGCCGCACCGTAGAAGACCGCCGACGGCGTACCGCGATCCAGCAATATGCCGAAGATCGGCGCAGCGACGGCGAAGCCGAGGTCGAGTGCGGAGTACACCGTGCCGTAGACGCGGCCAGTGGCACCCGCGGGTGCCGCTTGGCGGATCAGCATGTCGCGTGACGGGCCGGCCAGACCGCTGCCGAAACCTGCCACTGCGGTCAACACCGCTGCCGCAACGCCGGGCACGGCACCGGTGCCTACCCACACCAGCAACGCGGCCGAGGCCATCAAGCCGATGGCGATGATTTTTTCAAGCCGCTCACTTTTCGACGCCAAAAACCCGCCGGCCACCATGCCTGCTGCACCGAACAACATGTAGCCGGTGACCACCAGCGAGGTCACCGACAGTGGCAAACCAGCGATTTGCTGCAGCGCCGGGCTTGCGAAACTTTGAATCGCACTGAGCGCGGCAGTCGACCAAAAAAAGAACGAAAAACACAACCACACCGATGGCAAACGCAAGAAGGCCAGCGTGTGCTCGCCGGCCTGCTGGCCAACGCCGACAGCCAACGCAGGCTGCGCCGCGGCGGTCGAATTGGTAGCCAGCGGCTGGCGGTCATCGATCGCATCGCGATGCCACCACAGCACCACCATCACCAGTAATGCCAGCACGGCCGCACAAAGTGCTGCGGCACGCCACGAACCGAAAGCCGCACTCAACCCGACCATAAACAGCGGTGCCGACGCCCAACCCAAGTTACCCGACAAGCCGTGCGCGCTGAACGCATGGCCCAAGCGCGGCACCGAAATGCGCTTGTTCAAAATCGTGAAATCGGCTGGGTGAAACGGGCAATTACCGATGCCCGCCAGCGCGGCTGCGAGCATCAAACCGCCGTATCCGGTTGCCACCGACAGCGCCAACGCCGACGCCGCGAAGCACGCCAATGCGGCGAACAGCACGGGTCGCGCACCAATGCGGTCGACCAGAAAACCGGCCAGCGCCTGGCCGATGCCTGAGATCAAAAAAAAGGTCGATACCAGCAGCCCCAGCTCGGCGTAACTGAAACCGAAGTCGCGAATGAACAGCGGGAACAGCGGCGGCAGCAGCAGGTGAAAAAAATGCGAAGTGCCGTGCGCCAGCCCGACCAACGCCACCGTGCGTACGTCCTGCCGTAACGGCACGGCTGCGTTGGGATGCGCCGCGGTGGGGGTGGTGTTCATGGTGGGCAGAAGCTGACGTCGATGTCAAACCTGCATCGGAATGTAGCGCTCGGTGCGAAGTTCATCACCGGTCGCCGCCCGATTGCGGCGAACTTAACCGCGGCTGCACGAGTCAGCCTCAGGCGGGCGGTGTGGTCGCCCATGCGTCGCGCGCTGCGTACGCCACACAAGCTCCGCACGCCACACGCACTACCCAGCCACCGCACAGTCAACCGCCATTCAGGAGTACCCCATGAAGAAATCCATCGTCACCGCGTTATCGGTCATCGCACTCACCGGCTGCGCTGCCGACCCGCAGAGCCCTGCCAACCGCGATGCCGCACAGAATCCGTTCAAACTGGCGGCCAACAAGTCCGGCATCGTGATCTTGCGTTCAGAAGGCATGAACCGGTCGACCATGATGGACGTGCAGATCGACGGCAAGTCGATGGCACCCACCGGCACCGTCAAGACATATTTGTACAAAGAGGTCGAGCCGGGCAAATACACCGTTACTGCCAACGCCGCGAACGTGGCCCGACTCGAGGTGGTGGCCAAGCCCGGTGTGCCGGTCTACATCCGCCAGTCGTCCGATGTGTCGGTGGTGACAGCGCAAACCAGGCTGACCTTGCTGAACGACGAGGAAGGCAGACGCCAAGCCTGGGGCCGCGACTGAACCGGCCCCGCCACGCGGCGCGGCGCGCGGCAAGCCGTGCCAGGTGCAACCGGGCCGATTGATAATCGCAACCGAAGTTGCAGCGCCGCGCTGCATCTGAAAACCGCCTCAAATCTAGGATCGCCATGCTGCCCCTGACCCCTTTCGAGCAACAAGTACTGGAAGCGTTTTTGCAGGGCAGCCAGCCCCAGTTGGCCGCCCTGCGGGCACAAATCCCGCACACGCTGGCCAAGGCACGAACCCACACCGGCGTCGGCTCGTTCATTGACTTCGTGGTGGCACCGGCCGCCAAACGGATCACGCCGACTGAAATGGTGTTCGGCGACGTCGATGTGCAAGTCGACGGGGTGACGGCTGAGGTGTCGACCATCTTGTATGTGGTCGGCGGCCACCTGCACTTTTTAGAGTTTGCAGCCGACTCCGGCGAGTGGCCGCAGGAGCCGGTGGTCACCAAAATCAGTTACCTCAAGTCGGTGCGCGACAGCGACGCCAGCTACAAACAAGTACCGTGTGAGACGCGCGATGCCGACGCGTTGGCGCGCTCACTGCTCGGGCCGCAAGCCAAAACGCGTGACGCGTGATCGACACGAAATCAAACACCGCGAGCCGCACGTGAGCAGCAATCAACCCACCGCATGCGCCGCCGGCCGTACCGTTTACTGAACTGCCCATGACCCAGGTTTTGTTTGATTTCACGCGCCAAGACGCGCGTGGCGCGAGTTGCACCGCGCAGGCGTGGGCCAAGGTGCCAGCGGTGCTGTCGGCCAGCCAACGCGCCGAGTTGAAAACCCGCGCCGCGTTATTGCTGAAAAAGCACCAGGCCGTGTTGGTCGCGCACTACTACGTGGATGGCGACTTGCAAGACCTGGCACTCGAGACCGGTGGCTGCGTCGCCGATTCGCTCGAGATGGCGCGCTTCGGTCGCGACCACGCCAGCCACACATTGGTGGTCGCAGGCGTGCGTTTCATGGGCGAAAGCGCGAAGATTTTGAGTCCGGTCAAACGGGTGTTGATGCCTGACCTCGACGCCACCTGCTCACTCGATTTGGGCTGCCCGGCTGATGCGTTTTCCGAATTCTGCGATGCGCATCCGGATCGCACCGTGGTGGTGTACGCCAACACCAGCGCGGCAGTCAAAGCGCGTGCCGACTGGATGGTCACCAGCTCCTGCGCGCTGGCCATCGTGGCGCACCTGAAGGACCAGGGCAAAAAAATATTGTGGGCACCCGACCGCCACCTCGGCCGCTACATCCAACAGCAAACCGGTGCCGACATGCTGATGTGGAACGGCGAGTGCATCGTGCACGACGAGTTCAAAGGCGTCGAGTTGGCGCTGCTGAAAGCGCAGCATCCCGAGGCGAAAGTACTGGTGCACCCCGAGTCGCCCGAGGCGGTGGTCAAGCTGGCCGATGTGGTGGGCTCGACCACCCAGTTGTTGAACGCGGTGACCACACTCGATGCGCCCACCTTCATCGTGGCCACCGACAACGGCCTGATGCACCGCATGCGCCAACTGGCACCGACGAAAACCTTGCTCGAAGCCCCCACCGCTGGCGACAGCGCCACCTGCAAAAGCTGCGCGCACTGTCCCTGGATGGCGATGAACGCGCTGCAGGGCGTGATCGATTGCCTGCAATCGGGCAGCGGCGAAATTCAGGTCGCCGAGCCGGTGCGCACGCGCGCTCTGGGCTGCATCGACCGCATGCTCGACTTCGTCAAAACCCACCCCGCCGCGACCCAAAAACCAGGCCTGGTGCCGCACATCGGCGCGGCCTGACCGATGACCGCCCCCGGCCTGCAGCGCTGCCCGCCGACGGGGTCCTCGGTGTGATGTTCGATACCAACGAAGACCTGGACACCGCCCGCACACGCAACGTGCACGACGCGCTGATGGAAGACATCGGCCAACGCGACTGGACGGCTGAACTGGTGCCTGCTGATCGCCGTGTGCTGGCCGGTGTGCTGGTGCGTGAAGACGCGGTGCTGTGCGGTCGCGACTGGTTCGATGCCTGCGTGCTGGCACTCGACGCCAGCGCCCGCGTGCGGTGGCATGCCGCCGAGGGCGCACTGGTGGCAGCCGACACCCGGGTCTGCGAAATCGAATCGAATGCGCGCGCGCTGCTGTCAGCCGAGCGCCCTGCCCTCAACTTTTTGCAACTGTTGTCGGCCACCGCCACGCTGACGCGACGTTATGTCGATGCGATTGCGGGCGCGTCGCCCCACCCGCGCGGCTGTGTGATTTTGGACACCCGAAAAACGCTGCCCGGCTTGCGCCAGGCGCAGAAGTACGCAGTGCGCACCGGCGGCGGCCACAACCAGCGGCTGGCGCTGTGGCACGGCATCCTGATCAAGGAAAACCACATCGCGGCGGCCGGCGGCATCGGAGCGGTGTTGCGCAATGCGGCCGCGCTGCAGGCGGCGGTGGACATACAAATTGAAGTCGAGTCGCTGACCCAGTTGGCCGAGGCACTGGCGGGCGGCGCGACCAGTGTGTTGCTCGACAACTTCACGGTGGCCGCGATGCGTGATGCAGTGGCGTTGACTGCCGGCCGCGCGCTGCTGGAGGTGTCGGGCGGCGTGCAGCTCGACCAGGTGCGCGCCATTGCCGCCACCGGTGTAGACCGCATTTCGATCGGCCGCTTGACGAAAGACGTGATCGCTACCGACTACTCGATGCGGGTGCTGCACACGCTGTAGCCATCGCGGCCACGCTGCGAGCGTGAGAGCCAGCGCCCCGGTCGGCGGCGGCGATGGCACTCCACTCGCCCATGTCGTCAAACGCTCAAACGATGCGTCTTCGGTTTTTTGCCAGCGCGCGCATGGCGCATCAACACCGTGGGAAAGCTCACCGGCAAGGTTTGCGGGTAGTCGCGGCTGTAGTGCAGCCCGCGGCTTTCGTGGCGCATCAACGCCGAGCGCACGATCAGCTCAGCGCAATCGACCAGATTGCGCAGCTCCAGCAAATCGCGGTTGACCCGAAAGCTGCCGTAGTAATCGTCGATTTCGGTGCGCAGCAGCTTGATGCGGTGCAGTGCGCGCTCCAGCCGTTTGGTGGTGCGCACGATGCCGACGTAGTTCCACATCAACAGCCGCAGCTCGTCCCAGTTGTGGGCAATCACGACCTGCTCATCGGCGTTGTCGACCTGGCTTTCGTCCCATGCGGGCAACGCCGGGTCAGCACGCGCGGCCAGCGCGTCGATGTCGAGCGCGCAGGTGCGGCCGAGCACCACGCATTCGAGCAGCGAATTACTCGCCAACCGGTTGGCACCGTGCAGCCCGGTGTAGGTGGTTTCACCCACCGCGTAAAGACCTGGCACATCGGTGCGGCCGTGCAGGTCGGTCACCACGCCGCCGCAGGTGTAGTGCGCCGCAGGCACTACCGGAATGGGTTGGCGCGCGATGTCGATGCCCAGCGCCAAACAGCGCGCGTGGATGGTCGGAAAGTGTTCTTTCAAAAACGCTTCGCCCAAGTGCGTGGCGTCGAGCCACACGTGGTCGAGGCCGTGTTTTTTCATCTCGAAGTCGATCGCGCGGGCCACGATGTCACGCGGTGCAAGCTCCATGCGCTCATCGTGCGCGGCCATGAAGCGCACGCCTTCTTGGCCGTTGACGCCAGGCAGCAACAAGTGCCCGCCTTCGCCACGCAGCGCCTCGGTGATGAGAAAGCTGCGCTCTTGCGGGTGGTACAGACAGGTCGGGTGGAACTGAATGAATTCCATATTGCCGATACGACAGTCGGCGCGCCAGGCCATCGCAATGCCGTCGCCGGTGGCGGTGTCGGGGTTGCTGGTGTAGCGGTACACCTTGCCGACACCACCGGTGGCCAACACCACCGCACGCGCGGCCAACGTGTCGACCCGCTGGTGGTCGATATCGAGCGCATACACACCGTAGCAGCGCGCGGGTTCGTCGAGTTTCAGTTGGCGCGAGGTGATCACATCGACTGCCATCCAGCGCTCGCGCATGTCGATGTTCGGGTGGCGCTTGACCTCGTCGAGCAGCACGTCGTGTATCGCCTTGCCGGTGGCATCGGCCGCGTGCGCAATGCGGCGCACCGCGTGGCCGCCTTCACGCGTCAGGTGCAAACCCAGCGGGCCGTTCGGGTCGGGCGAAAACGGCACCCCGCGTTCAACCAACCATGCAATCGCGTCAGCACTGTGCTGCGCGATGAAGCGCGCGGTTTGCTCGTCGACCAAGCCCGCTCCGGCGTCTTGGGTGTCGCGCACATGCGACTCGATGCTGTCGTCGTTACCAAGCACGCCGACGATGCCGCCTTGCGCCCAGGCGGTGGCCGCCTCGTTCAAATTGCGCTTGGCCAGAACAATCACACGGTGTTCTGCGGCCAGGTGCAGCGCCACCGTCAGCCCGGCCAAACCGGCGCCGATGATGACCACCGGCAGCTGTGAGTTCATTGAATCAGCGGCCATCTCGGCACCCAGAAAGGTCACAAAACAGCACCAAAAAACAGTTCTTTTCCATCGCCAGATTCTATCGGCGCACTGTTAAATACAGGGTGGTAAAGGCCCTGCGGCCGCGCCGTGCGGTTTGGCTCTGTGGTGGTGTCAAGCAAGTGCGCCACGAGGCGAAGCCGAGTGGGCTGAAACCAGGCTGGCCCAGCTGTGTGCGAGTCCACCCGCAACGCCGCCTGCAACGCTGCCTGATTCCGCGAACCACGTTTGTCTTTATCCCGTATCGAGAGCGCCATGAACATCTACGCCAGCCGAACCGGTACTGCCCTCGAAGACAACACGCCGTCGACGCCGTGGGACGTGGACGCCTGGGCCGACACCCGGGTGCAGGCGCCAAAAACCACGCAAATCGTGCACCGCAACGATGCTGGCGCGGCCGCCGCGATGGACATTGGCCGACCGGTGGCCGACAACCGGCGCGAGTTGGCGATTTCGTGCGCGCCGGCCGAAGCGCTGCAACAGCAGTTTGAACATTTGCACCCTGAGTTCATCGTGATTCACGATATTGCGACCCGCTCGTCGCGCCAGCTGCTGCGCGGCATTGCCGAAGAAGCCGGTCGGCCGATGCAGCAACTGGCCATGCGCCGCCAAGGTTTCGGCACCTCGGTTGCCACGATCGACTTCATCGAGGTGCTGGTCGGCGAGCAACAGCTGATGCGCATTTATTCGACCGACGTCGACGATGCGCCCGACGCCGCCACCCGCCATGCGGTTGCCCGCAGCTTGCTCGCCTACAGCCAACTGGGCGTGTTGATGATCGGTGCGATGCCGCCCGAGTCGGTCGCGACCGTGTTGCGACCGTGGCGCGACGAACTGATACGCAGCCCGTGGTTGAACCGCAACCTGCTGTTGCTGCCGCTGACGAACACCGCGGACATGGTCAACCACGGCCAGAACATGGTGCGCGGCTCGTCGGTCACGCTGCGCGCCTCACCGATGGTGACGCGCCCGGCAGACGCCTGGAAATTCATCAACACCGCCTGGAGCCGCATCGGCGCGCCCATCACGCTGCGCGGTGCCGCCAAGTCTGCGTCGGTGGCGGTAGCTGCGCCTCAAGTACGCCCACCCGCACCGGCCTCCGGTTTTGCTGCCACCGAAATCCTGCCGATGCGCCCGATGCCGGACATCGCGCCCCGACCTGCAGCGCCTGCGCCGGCGGCTACCCATTTCGAGCTGGGCGACGATGTCCTCGACCCCTATGTGACCGAAGTGCGCAAGCTCGCGGGTGTTGTGGCCTGCTGCGTGTTCGATGTCGGTTCCGGTTTGCTGGTGGCGCAAGCCGGAGTCGGCTTGCCGTTCGAGGAAGTCGCCCGCCAGGGTCGCGCGATGCTGTCGGCCATCAACACCGGCAGCCGCGCCATGGGCTTGGGCCCAAGCCCGCCCGACCTCGCAGTCACGCTGGGCGCGCACCACCTGCTGTTGCGCGAAGTGCCAAAGCACACCGGCATGGCGCTGGTCACCGTGCTCGACCGCACCACCGCGAACCTGACGCTGGCACGGTTGCAAATCGAGCGGCTCGACCCGATGCTGGACCGCTAAACCGCCCGTCGGCTGGCCCGCCAGTTCGTGAATCCGTGAGCCGGTTAGGGCGACGCTCGCCGCAGATCGCCTCGCAGCCGCGGGCCGGTCAGTCCACCCCGCTGCTGCGCAGTTCAGTGCACCACCCGGTCGAAGCTGAATTCGCCATCGTCGAGGCCGACCGGAATCACATCTTTCGGCCCGAACTTGCCTTCCAAAATCAGCTTGGCCACCGGGTTTTCAATGCGCTGCTGTATCGCCCGCTTCAACGGCCGCGCGCCGAACACCGGGTCGAAGCCGGCCTTTGCCAACTCGGCCAATGCCTGCGCTGACACATCGAGCTTCATGTCCATTTTCTCGAGCCGTGCCTCCAACACCTTGAGCTGAATTTTGGCGATCGCGGCGATGTTGGCGTGGTCCAGCGCATGGAACACCACCACCTCGTCGATGCGGTTCAAAAACTCCGGCCGAAAGTGCTGCTTCACCTCGACCCACACCGCGTCGCGGATCAACGCGCTGTCTTGGCCGGCCATCTGCATGATCTGGTGTGAGCCCAAATTGCTCGTCATCACGATCACGCAGTTCTTGAAGTCCACCGTGCGGCCTTGGCCGTCGGTCAAACGGCCATCGTCCAGCACTTGCAGCAACACGTTGAAGACATCCGGGTGCGCCTTTTCGACCTCGTCGAGCAACAGCACGCTGTACGGTTTGCGGCGCACCGCCTCGGTCAAATAACCGCCCTCGTCATAGCCGACATAACCCGGCGGCGCGCCGATCAGGCGGCTCACCGAATGTTTTTCCATGTACTCGCTCATGTCGATGCGAATCAGGTGCTCTTCGCTGTCGAACAAGAAGCCCGCCAGCGCTTTGCACAACTCGGTTTTGCCGACGCCGGTGGGGCCCAAAAACAAAAACGATCCGGTCGGCCGATTCGGGTCGCTCAACCCCGAACGTGAACGGCGAATCGCATTCGCCACCGCGGTAATAGCTTCGTGCTGACCAATCACGCGCTGGTGCAAACGGTCTTCCATTTGCAGCAGTTTTTCGCGCTCGCCTTGCATCAGCTTCGACACCGGAATGCCGGTCGCGCGCGCCACCACTTCGGCAATTTCTTCGACACCGACCATCGTGCGCAGCAACTGCGGCTGGCCGCCCTTGCCCGCCACACTCGATTTGCTTTGCTCCCTGGCCTGGGTTTGCGCGAGCTTTTTTTCCAGCTCGGGCAGCTTGCCGTATTGCAGCTCGGCGACTTTGTTGAAGTCGCCTTTGCGCTTGCCTTCTTCGATCTGAAACCGCATCCGGTCCATCTCTTCCATCAGGTGCGCCGAGCCCTGGGCCGCAGCTTTCTCGGCCTTCCAGATTTCTTCCAGGTCGGCAATTTCGCGCTGCAGTTTGCTGATCTCTTCTTCGATCAAGGCAAAGCGTTTTTGCGACGCCTCGTCTTTTTCGCGGCGCACCGCTTCACGTTCTATTTGCAGCTGTATCAAGCGGCGGTCGAGCTTGTCCATCGCCTCGGGTTTCGAGTCGATTTCAATCTTCACCTTGGCCGCCGCCTCGTCGATCAAATCGATCGCCTTGTCGGGCAAAAAACGGTCGGTGATGTAGCGGTGGCTCAGCTCGGCCGCGGCCACGATGGCCGGGTCGGTGATCTCGACACCGTGGTGCACTTCGTACTTTTCTTTCAAGCCGCGCAATATCGCCACGGTGGCTTCGACCGTGGGCTCACCGACCAGAATTTTTTGGAACCGGCGCTCGAGTGCGGCGTCTTTTTCAACGTATTTGCGGTACTCGCTCAGCGTGGTCGCGCCGATGCAGTGCAGCTCGCCGCGCGCCAACGCCGGCTTCAACATATTGCCCGCGTCGATGGCACCTTCGGCCTTGCCGGCACCGACCATGGTGTGAATCTCGTCGATGAACACAATGGTTTGGCCTTCGTCGGCCGCGACTTCTTTCAGCACCGATTTCAGCCGCTCTTCGAACTCACCGCGGAACTTGGCACCGGCCAGCAGCAGCGCCATGTCGAGCACCAGCACGCGCTTGTTGCGCAGCGAATCGGGCACTTCGCCGGCGACGATGCGCTGCGCCAGGCCTTCGACGATTGCGGTTTTGCCGACACCCGGCTCGCCGATCAGCACCGGGTTGTTTTTGGTGCGCCGCTGCAGCACCTGGATCGCGCGGCGGATCTCATCGTCGCGGCCGATCACCGGGTCGAGCTTGCCAAGGCGCGCGCGTTCGGTCAGGTCGATCGTGTATTTTTTCAGCGCCTCGCGCTGGCCTTCGCCTTCGGCACTGTCCATCTTCTGGCCGCCACGTACCGCGTCGATGGCGGCTTCGAGCGCTTTGCGGGTCAGGCCATGTTCTTTGACCAGCGGGCCGATGGCGGTTTTGCTGTCGGCCAGGCCGAGCAAAAACATCTCGCTGGCAATGAACTGATCGCCACGCTTGGTGGCTTCTTTTTCGGCCGCTTGCAGCAAGCCGCCGAGCTCGCGGCTGGGCTGCACAGGCTCGCCGCCCTGCACCTGTGGCAATTTGCCGACCTCGGATTCCAGCGCGGTTTGCAACTTGGCGGTGTTGACCGCCGCGCGCGCCAGCAAGGCCTTCGGCCCATTTGCCTGCGCCAGCATGGCCAGCAACACATGCGCCGCCTCGATGTAGGGGTTGTCACGCCCGTTGGCCGCGCTTTGGGCGTCAGACAACGCTTCTTGGAAAGTGGTGGTGAGTTTGTCTAGACGCATGGCGCGTGTCCTCCAGTTACCTCTGATCTGAGGTGGAGGCGCACGAATTTCAAGGTGCCGCACGTCAGGCGCAATCGCGCGAGGTGGACGGGCCATTCGCCAGCCCGAAGGCCACCTCGCGCGCCGACTCGGTTCAGCCGCCGCCTTGCCGCCTGAACTGCGTCGGCAGGTTTACTCGCGGCGCACGCAATCGACGCCGTAGCGTTTGCCGCCGCCTTCGAGGTCTTCTTCGACCAGGCCGTGCACGTCGGTATCGAAACCCGGGAAGGCGGCGTTGAAGTCGCGGGTGAAGCGCAGGTAATCGACGATTTTCTTGTTGAACACCTCACCCGGAATCAGCAGCGGAATGCCTGGCGGGTACGGCGTCAACAAGGTGGTGGTGACGCGGCCTTCAAGCGCATCGATCTCGACGCGTTCGGTCTTGCGGTGGGCGATGTAGGCGTAGGCGTCGCTGGGCTTCATGGCCGGCTGCAGGTCGGACAAATACATCTCGGTGGTCAGCCGGGCAATGTCGCCTTTGGCGTACATCGCATGGATGCTTTGGCACAAATCGGCCAAGCCCATGCGCTCGTAGCGGGGGTACTTGGCCACGAACTCCGGCAGCATCTTCCACATCGGCAGGTTGCGGTCGTAGTCGTCTTTGAACTGCTGCAGCGCCGTTACCAGCGTGTTCCAGCGGCCCTTGGTGATGCCGATGGTGAACATGATGAAAAACGAATACAGACCGGTTTTTTCGACCACGATGCCGTGCTCGGCCAAGTACTTGGTGACGATGCTGGCCGGAATACCCGTCTTGGCGAATTTGCCCGACATGTCGAGCCCTGGCGTGATGATGGTGCTTTTGATCGGGTCGAGCAGGTTGAAGCCATCGGCCAGATTGCCGAAGCCGTGCCACTTTTCTCCGGCCTTCAAGATCCAGTCGGTGCTTTTGCCGATGCCCTCGGCGCACAGCTTGTCGGGGCCCCACACCTTGAACCACCAGTCGCGGCCGAATTCTTTGTCGACCTTGCGCATGGCGCGGCGGAAGTCGAGCGCTTCGCTGATGCTTTCTTCAACCAACGCCGGGCCGCCGGGTGCTTCCATCATCGCCGCGGCCACGTCGCAACTGGCGATGATCGAATACTGCGGGCTGGTGCTGGTGTGCATCAGGTACGCCTCGTTGAAGAGGTGGCGATCCAGTTTTCGGTCCACCGCGTCTTGCACCAACACCTGCGAGGCCTGGCTCAAACCAGCGAGCAACTTGTGGGTCGATTGGGTCGCGAAAACGATTTGATCTTTCGGCCGCGCGCGCTTTTTGCCCATCGCGTGGAAGCAGCCGTAGAAGCGGTGGAACGCGGCGTGCGGCAACCAGGCTTCGTCGAAGTGCAGCGTGTCGATGTAGCCATCGAGCGCGTGTTTGATGGTTTCGGTGTTGTACAAAACGCCGTCGTAGGTGCTTTGCGTCAGCGTCAATATGCGCGGCTTGACCTTCTTTGCGTCAACGCCCTTGAGCAGCGGATTGGCAGCGATCTTTTTGCGTATCGCTTCGGGCGAAAACTCGGCTTGCGCTATCGGGCCGATGATTCCGTAATGGTTGCGCGTCGGCCGCAAAAACACCGGCACCGCACCGGTCATGATGATCGCGTGCAGGATCGATTTGTGGCAGTTGCGGTCCACCACCACCACATCGCCCGGTGCCACCGTGTGGTGCCACACCATCTTGTTGCTGGTGCTGGTGCCGTTGGTCACGAAAAAGCAATGGTCGGCATTGAAGATGCGCGCCGCGTTGCGCTCGCTTTGCGCGACCGGGCCGGTGTGGTCGAGCAGCTGACCCAACTCTTCGACCGAGTTGCACACGTCGGCGCGCAACATGTTCTCGCCAAAAAACTGGTGGAACATTTGGCCGACCGGACTTTTCAGAAATGCCACGCCGCCGCTGTGGCCGGGGCAATGCCATGAATACGAACCGTCTTGCGCGTAGTCCATCAGCGCTTTGAAAAACGGCGGTGCCAGCCCGTCGAGGTAGCTTTTGGCTTCACGAATGATGTGGCGCGCCACGAATTCGGGCGTGTCCTCGAGCATGTGAATGAAGCCGTGCAATTCACGCAGCACATCGTTGGGCAGGTGCTGCGAGGTGCGGGTTTCGCCGTACAGGTAGATAGGAATGTCGGCGTTTTTGAAGCGAATTTCTTCGATGAACTTGCGCAGGTTCAGCACCGCCGGATCCAACTCAGGGCCGGGCGTGAACTCTTCGTCGTCGATGCTCAAAATGAACGCACTGGCGCGGCTTTGTTGCTGCGCGAACTGGCTGAGGTCGCCGTAGCTGGTGGCACCCAGCACCTCGAAGCCTTCTTTTTCGATGGCCTGCGCCAGCGCGCGGATGCCCAGGCCGGAGGTGTTTTCACTCCGGTAGTCCTCGTCGATGATGACAATCGGAAAGCGAAAGCGCAGCATGGCAGTCCCGGTGGGCAGGGTTGAAAGAGCGCGAAGTTTAGGCTGAAGCGCCCGCGCGGCACGGTGCTGTCGGTCGGGCTGCGACCGGTGCCGCGCACGTCGCGCGCCCTACACTGAATGCTGTCAACTG
>JAYUGJ010000029.1:0-2742 GCA_043738425.1 Burkholderiales bacterium | reverse complement strand
TTTGATGTAGCTGCGCGCCTTGCCGCTGAGCCTGCTGTACCCGGCCTTGCGCACCTCGTCGAGCGCATCGGACAGGTGGCTCATGATGTGAAATTTGTCGTACAGGATCGCCGCTTGCGCCGCTCGTACCAGCCCGGCTGCGTTCGGCCACAGCAGCCGCAGATTGTTTTTTTGAGCGCCGATTGAGGGTGATGACGCGCGCCTTCGGATCGCCGAAGATGCCGCGCACCGTGTGTTGCGGACGCACGCCAGGGAATGTGTATGCGTCCCACAGCCGCCGCTGTCGCTGACAACGCTATTGTCCATGTCCATCCCGCGTGTTAAAACACGCCCTTCGACCCACAGGTTGGGTTCGATGTTTTTCTGCGGCCCGCCCGCGCCGTCAGCAACTTTCGCTTAAGCAATCGTTTTGAAGGAGCCGGACATGAGCACACTGATTCGTTTTGGTTTGGCGGCGCTTGCCGCATCGGTATCGTTCGCCGCGTTGGCAGTCGGCCCGCGCCCTGCTGCATTGCCCGCACCGGTCACGCTGACGGTGGGTTACCAAAAAGTCGGCCACCTGGTGCCGATGGTGCAGATCACCGATGACTTGAAGAAAATGAATGTCGAACTCAAGCTAGTCGAGTTCGCACGCTATGCCGATGCCCGCACTGCGCTGTTGGCCGGCTCGCTCGATATGGCCAGTGTCGGCCCGGCTGACTTGGCGATTGCCTTGTCGCAAGGCTCGAAGGCGATGGTCGGCATCATGGGCGTTGGTTCCTCGCCTAAATATGTGATCGCGCGCAAGGGTGTGAAGTTTGATTCGTGGGCTGACATTGCCGGCAAAAAAATCGGCATCGCACCCGGCTCGGCGGTGTGGTTCCAGTTCGCTGCGACCATGGTCGAGAAAAACGTGCCTTACAACAGCTTCACCGAAGTCAAGATTCAGGGCGGCGGCGCGAACTTTAATCAGGCGCTCAAAAAAGGCGAGGTCGATGCCATCGTCACGTGGGAGCCGTTTGAAACCATTCCGGTCAACGAAGGCTATGGCTTTTTCGCCAAAGGCCTGGAGTACAGCCAGTCGCAATCGGTCGGCGCAGAGCTCGGCATACTCGCGGCCACCAAAGACGCGGCCACCAAAAATCGCGCTGCGGTTGAGCGCTTCGTCTGGGCCTACATGAACTCGATGGAGCAATTGGCGGCCTCGCCCGAGAAGTTCACCGAAGCGATTGCCAAGTTCACCGGGCTGGAGATGCCGATGGCCAAGGCAGTGGCATCGCCGATCAAACTGGGTGGCGTAGTGTCGGTGGACCAGATCAAGCGGCAAGCTGCGGCCTTCCACAAACTCGGTGTGATTCAGAAAGATGTGACTGCCGAGATTGCTGATTACTGGGATGCGTCGTTCGTCAAGAACGCGGGTGGCAAGTAGGGCATCGACGAGCGACATCGAAGCCGAGGGTACGGTGGCGGCAAAGGGTGAAGCGCCGCCGACGCTGTGCCGCATGGTTGCCGTCCACACGCACCACTCAAACATACACGAACCGCACGGATGACGCTTCCCACTGCGCAGGCGAGTCTCGCACCCGCTACACCACATGGCCAGCAGAACGGCTCACAGAGCGGCTCTCAGGCCGTTACCGGAGTCAATTTCCGCGCGCGGCGCGCACTGCTCGCGCTGATCCTGCCGGTGTCGGTGATCGCGCTGTGGCAATTGCTCGGCACCTATGGCTTTCTGGTCGAAGGTGTCATTCCGACGCCGCTCAAGGTGGCCGAGGCGTGGCAGGTGTGGGCATTTGGCGCGGGCGGCTTCACGCTCAACCCCTATAGCGGCACCTGGTGGAGCAATCTGGTGTTTTCCACGCAGCGCGTCGGCCAGGGCTATCTGCTCGCAATTCTGGTCGGCGTGCCGATGGGCGTGTTGATCGGCTGGAGCCGCATCGCCGCGCAACTGGTGGATCCGTCGATTCAATGGATGCGCCCGATCCCGATCACGGCGTGGCTGCCGTTTTCGATTGCGCTGTTCGGTATCAAGGATTTCGGCGCGATCTTTTTGATTACGCTCGGCGCGTTTTATCCGATCGTGGTCAATACCACGCAGGGCGCGCGCGATGTCGATAAAAATCTGGTGCGCGCCGCGCGCATGATGGGTGCCGGCAGCGGGCAATTGCTGCTGCGCGTGATTTTGCCGGCTGCGCTGCCCTCGGTGTTCACCGGCTTGCGTGTTGGCCTCGGCATTGCGTGGACGGCGGTGATCGTCGCCGAGATGGTCGCCGTCAAATCGGGCTTGGGCTATGTGTTGTGGGACGCCTACTACGTCGGCCGCATGGATGTGGTGATTGCCGACATGGTCTCGATTGGCCTGATGGGTTATCTGAGTGACCGGCTGGTGGTGTTCGTCGAGGGGCGCGTGCTGACGTGGCGGCGCTTGCAGAGTCATTGAACACAAGCTGCCGGATAAATAATGAACACCGCGATTGAACTGAGCGCCGTGGGCAAAGTGTATTCGGGTGCCAACCCGGTCACGGCCTTGTCGCGTATCGACCTCACGATTGCCGATGGTGAATTTGCCGCGCTGCTCGGGCCCTCCGGTTGCGGCAAATCAACCTTGCTTAATCTGGTGGCAGGTTTCGAGCCGGTGACAGACGGCGGCCTTGCGGTCTATGGTGCGGCCGTCACCAAGCCGGGGCCGGATCGTGCGGTGGTGTTTCAGGAGGCCGCGCTGTTCCCCTGGCTCAACGTGTGGGACAACGTGATCTTCGGGCC